>JABFSC010000543.1 GCA_013140885.1 Deltaproteobacteria bacterium
CCGTGCCCTTTTCCTCACAACCCTGAACAAGAGGAGAATCACGTCAAATCGGCTATGAGGCATTTGGGGTGCTTCGTTCATACCCCCAACAATATCCAGAAAAACCCCAAAGTCCCGATCCGGAAAAATCCCAAAAGTCGTAGTTTCGTTTGCGGGAAACTACAGTGAAGCGCCGCGCGTTTCCTATTTATATTCTATCTCTGAAATAGTCGCGAATTTGCTTCCAAGTTCCCTCTCCCAGCTGGGAGAGGGCTGGGGTGAGGGGGATCAAGTGATTTTGCCCGTCACAAGTTACCGGCGTGGAGTGGCCCGCCCCGCCGTGCCAAAAGGCATGTGTGATGCGCCGAACGGCATGTGGGTCGGGCGATGTGGAGGGCTCGGATTCGTTGTATGGGGGCCACTCGGTGAGTGGCGGTTTCGCGGTGTCGGTTTATCCCAGCCCGTGGTATGGGGCCCCGTCGGTCCCCTTGGGGTGGATACGTCTCCGTCATCATTGTGGCGATCACGATTGCGATGTCGATGGCGACGGTGGCGATGTCCGCTCTGAATCACCGGGACCGGGACATAAACAGGATCGTAATAGCGCTCGCGTTCGACTTCGATGATCTGTTGAGGAGCTTCGTAGATGATGACTTGAGGCTCTTGAGGTTCTTGTTCTCTGACCACGGGGGCGGGAGGTAATATGGCAGCCGCCACTTGTTTGACCACCGCTTCCGCTCCGTCAGCCGACAGCGTGAGACGTTGCGCGTCCGCCGCTCGTCGTACGGCGGCGAGCACGTCGTACACCACTTCTGATGTGAGGGGGTCACTGACTTCCCATCCGCCGGCGGGTTGAATGCCAGCTCCATTCAGTGGACCGAGTCCATCTTCGCTGCTGTCCTTAATCAGCCCTAAATCCAGCGCCAGCTTTTGCGCGAATTTCCCCTCGCTGTGTTCTGGATAAGTGCGACTCGGCGACAACGGGAGAGAGGCTCGTGATGAAGCGGACCGTGTCGCCTGGTGGACCTTTACTTGGTCGCGGTATGCGGTGGGAATTTCCACCGCTTCATCCACGACGTGGATCACGCCGTTGGTGTCGGTCCACTGGTACAGCTTCGCTGATGAAGGAGAGGGAGCGAGAAGAAGCAAGCCACAAAAAAATAAAGTGGTACGCATGGTTCTCTTTAACCACTAGAACCTCGGGGAAAGCAAGAGGCCTTGGCTCATCCCATTGACCCCCCGGACATGACAGGGCATATAGCACCTATTTCTCAATAGGAACAAACGTAGTGAATGCACTGATTCAGAAAGCCGATACGCTCCTCGAAGCGCTCCCTTACATCCAACGATTTTCCGGAAAAACCTTTGTCATCAAGTATGGCGGACATGCGATGGAGGACGAAACGCTCAAGCAGCACTTCGCCCGTGACATCGCCTTGCTCAAATATGTCGGCATGAACCCCGTTGTCGTCCACGGCGGCGGACCGCAGATTGGTGAGATGCTGAAAAAGCTCGGCATCGCCTCACGCTTCGTGCGCGGGATGCGGGTGACGGACTCCGCGACCATGGATGTGGTGGAAATGGTGCTGGGCAAGATCAACCAGGAAATTGTCACCCTGCTCAACGGCCAAGGCGGCAAGGCCGTCGGGTTGAGTGGCAAGGATGGCGAGCTGCTCTTGGCGCGCAAGATGTTGCTCTCTGTCACCGACAATGGCCAAGCGGTCACCCACGACATTGGACAGGTGGGGGAGATTGTCGAAGTGAACCCACGAGTGATTCATGCCCTGACCGCGGCGGACTTCATTCCGGTGATCGCGCCGGTGGGAGTGGGGGCCGATGGGACACCGTATAACATCAACGCCGACTTGGTCGCGGGTAAAGTGGCCGAGGCACTGCAAGCGGAAAAACTGATCCTGTTGACGGATGTGGAAGGGATCAAAGGCAAGGATGGAGTCCTGATTCCGACGATGGGCAGTGAGCACGCCGAAGTGCTGATCCGCGAAGGGACGATTGGCGAAGGGATGATTCCCAAGGTCGAGTGTTGTATCGCCGCGCTGCATGGCGGCGTCAAGAAAACGCATATCATCGACGGCCGCGTGCGCCACGCGACGTTACTGGAAATTTTCACCAAGGAAGGCATTGGCACTGAAGTGGTGCGGAGGACATTATGACCAATCAAGACATTATCGATCTCAACGCGCAATATCTGTGTACCACGTACGCCCGCTATCCCGTGGCGTTCGTGCGTGGCCAAGGCTGCCGTCTGTGGGACGCCGAAGGGAAAGCGTATCTCGATTTCTTCGCCAGCCTCGCGGTGATGAACCTGGGGCAGTGCCATCCCGCAGTGGTGAAGGCGGTGTACGAGCAAATCTCGACCCTGACGCACGTCTCCAACCTGCACCACACCATTCCCCAAGCGAAGCTCGCCGAGGCGCTGTGCAATCATTCGTTCGCGGACAAGGTGTTTTTCTGCAATAGCGGTGCGGAGGCCAATGAGGCAGCGATCAAGCTCGCGCGGAAATTTGGTGGCGACAAACGAGATGGTCGCTATGAGATCATTACTACCCAGGGCTCGTTTCACGGTCGGACAATGGCGACCATTTCCGCCACCGGCCAAGAGAAAGTGCGCCAAGGGTTCGCGCCTGTCCTCGAAGGATTTCGTTACGTGCCGTTTGATGACCTCGCGGCTACCGAGGCGGCGATTTCCGAGCGGACCGTCGGGATTCTCGTGGAACCGGTGCAAGGGGAGGGCGGCGTCAACATTCCCAAGCCCGGCTATCTCAAGGGGTTACGGTCTCTCTGTGATCGTCACGGACTGTTACTCATGCTCGATGAAGTACAAACCGGCATGGGGCGGACAGGCAAGCTGTTCGCCTATCAACATGAGGATGTGACGCCTGACATTATGACACTCGCCAAGGCTCTTGGTGGTGGCCTGCCGATTGGCGCGATGTTGGCGCGAGGTTCGGTCGCCGAGAGTTTCAATCTTGGCAGTCACGGCTCGACCTTTGGGGGCAACGCCGTGGCGTGCGCGTCGGGTAATGCGGTGCTGCACACGTTGCTCAACGATGGCGTGTTGGAGCATGGGCGCGCCATGGGCGAGTATTTCCTGAGTAAGCTCCAGGCGTTGAAAGCCAAGTTTTCGTTCATCAAGGAAGTCCGCGGCCAGGGGCTCATCCTGGGCGCGGAGCTGGACCGTGAGGGTGCGGCGATCGTCGATGCGTGTCTGCGCGAGGGGTTGCTCATCAACTGTACCGTCGGCAAGGTGCTCCGGTTCCTTCCCCCACTGATTGTGACCACAGCGGAAATCGATGAAGGGTTCGCCATTATCGAGAAAGTGCTTGCCCAACAATGAAACGAGACCTGATTAGTATCGCGGACCTTTCGCGTGAGCAGATCGAGACGCTTTTTTCCTTGGCTCGCCGACTGAAAACCGATCGGCGAGAGGGATTGCCTCATCCCTATCTGACTGGCAAGACGCTTGCGATGATATTCGAGAAGCCCAGTTTGCGGACACGTGTGACCTTTGAGGTGGGCATGACGCAATTGGGTGGGTCGGTGGTCTATCTGGCGCCGCCAGACATCGGATTGGGCACGCGTGAAACGGTGCCAGATGTGGCGCAAAATCTGTCGCGCTGGGTTGACATCATCATGGCGCGCACCTTCGCGCACCACACGGTGGTCGAACTCGCCCAGCACGCCACTATTCCCGTGATTAACGGGTTGTCAGACCTGCTCCATCCGTGTCAGATTCTGGCGGATTGTTTGACGTTGGTTGAGCAACGGGGAAAACTCGATGGGCTGAAGGTGGCGTTTGTTGGCGATGGCAACAACGTGGTGAATTCGTGGATTAACGCCGCGAGTAAATTTCCTTTCGCTTTTGCCTTGGCGTGTCCCGCTGGATACGAACCTAACGCGGAGGTGCTTGCGCGTGCCCGTCAGCGCGGGGCGCAAGTGACCATCACTCAGTCGGTGGAAGAGGCCGTGCGTGATGCGGATGCGGTCTACACCGATGTATGGACCAGCATGGGACAAGAGCAGGAAAGTGCCATCCGCCGCGAAGCGTTCAAGTCGTATCAAGTGAATGCCACGGTCATGGCGCAGGCGAAGAAAGACGCGCTCGTCATGCACTGTTTACCGGCCCATCGGGGTGAGGAAATCACCGTCGATGTTCTTGAGGGGCCGCGATCGGTTGTGCTCGATCAGTCGGAAAATCGCCTGCACATACAGAAGGCCATCATGGTGTGGCTCTTACGCCAACGACGGCAAAGTGATGGTGCGCAGGTGTAGCGGATGCACCATTTCGCCGCCCTCTGTTTCTCCGAGGTCTTTTTCATCGACGTTGTCATGCGTGCCCCTGCATGGTACGGTGCACGAACTTTTTTTCGTGGAGTGTGCCGTGGCAGATGTGAAGAAAGTCGTGCTGGCTTATAGCGGCGGATTGGATACGTCGGTGATCCTGCGGTGGTTGCTCGATACCTACAAATGCGAAGTGATCGCATTCTGCGCTGACCTTGGACAAGGCGAGGAACTCGCACCGGTCGAGGAGAAAGCCAAGAAGGTTGGCGCGAGCAAGATTTTTATCGACGATCTCCGTGAAGAGTTCGTGCGCGACTTTGTTTTCCCCATGCTGCGCGCCAACGCTTTCTATGAAGGCGGGTATCTGTTGGGCACGTCGATTGCCCGCCCATTGATCGCCAAGCGACAAATCGAGATCGCGCGCCAAGAAAACGCCGACGCGGTTTCCCACGGCGCGACCGGCAAAGGCAACGACCAAGTGCGCTTTGAACTGACCTACTATGCGCTCCAGCCTAACATTCAGGTGATCGCCCCGTGGCGGATTTGGGATATGAAGTCCCGGACTGATCTCATCGCCTACTCGGAAGCACGCAACATTCCGATTCCGGTCACGAAAGAAAAGCCCTACAGCACCGACCGCAACCTGCTCCACATCAGCTATGAAGGTGGCATCCTCGAAGACCCGTGGTTGGAGCCGTATGATGACATGTTCGTGTTGTCGGTCTCTCCTGAGCAAGCCCCGAACACACCTGAATATGTCGAGATCGATTTCGCTGCTGGCAATCCGGTGAGCGTGAATGGCTAGCGTCTGTCGCCAGCGACGTTACTGGCGAAGCTCAATACTCTGGGCGGCAAGCATGGCATTGGTCGGCTTGATCTGGTGGAGAACCGCTATGTCGGCATGAAGTCGCGTGGCGTGTACGAAACACCGGGCGGGACGATTCTTCACGCCGCGCATCGCGCGATGGAGTCGATCACGTTGGATCGTGAGGTGATGCACCTGCGGGATTCCTTTATCTCGCGCTATGCCGAGATGGTGTACTACGGCTACTGGTTCGCGCCGGAGCGGGAGATGCTGCAAGTGGCGATTGATGAAGCGCAGAAGAATGTCACTGGCACGGTGCGCCTCAAGCTCTACAAAGGGAATGTCAGTATCGTCGGACGCAAATCCGACAAGACGCTCTATAACCCGCAAGTCGCGACCTTCGAGGCGGGCGGCGATTATCGCCAGGCCGACGCCGAAGGGTTCATCCGTCTCAATGCCCTACGCTTACGCATCCGGGCGATGGCGCAGAAGTAGCCCGTCTTCATTTGATTCACCATGCCACAGAAGGGCACCAAGAAAGCCTGGGCAGGGCGGTTCGCCGAGACCGCGAACCCGCTCATGGAGGCGTTCACCTCGTCATTGGCGTTCGACAAGCGGCTCGCGCTCTATGATATTCAGGGCAGCATCGCCCATTGTCGGATGTTGGTGAAACAGAAAATCCTCACGCGCGGTGAAGGGGAGAAGATCGTCAAGGGGCTCGAAGGCGTGCGGCGCGAGCTGGAACAGCAACGCTTCGCCTTTCTGCCGTCGGATGAGGACATCCACATGGCCGTCGAGCGGCGGCTGACCGAGAAAATTGGTTCACTTGGTGGAAAACTCCACACCGCCCGCAGTCGCAATGACCAGGTGGTGCTCGATGTGCGACTCTATCTGCGTGAAGAGATCACGAACATTGTCCAACTGATCGTGGCGTTGCAGAAACAGTTCGCGCGGTTGGCGAAACGTCATGGAGATGTCGTGATGCCTGGCTACACGCATCTCCAACGCGCGCAGCCGGTGTTGTTGGCGCACCATTTTCTTGCCTATTACGAAATGCTGAGTCGTGATCGCGAGCGGATGCAGCAGTGCCACGCGCGGGTGAATGTGCTGCCGCTGGGCGCGGGCGCGTTGGCGGGCACGACGCTGCCGATTGATCGCCATCATGTCGCCAAGCTGTTGAACTTTCCCAGTGTCAGCGAGAACAGTCTGGATACGGTCGCGGACCGTGACTTTCTCATCGAATTTCTCTCCGCGAGCGCCATATTGAGCATGCACCTGAGCCGTTTGGCGGAAGAGTTGGTCTTGTGGTCGAGTAGCGAGTTTGGGTTCATTGAGCTTCCCGATGCGTTCGCGACGGGCAGTTCGATGATGCCGCAAAAGAAGAATCCCGACATTCCTGAACTGGTGCGGGGAAAAACGGGGCGGGTGTATGGCCATCTCATGGCGCTGCTGACGATCCTCAAGGGACTGCCGCTCTCGTACAATCGCGATTTGCAAGAAGACAAGGAGCCGCTGTTTGACACGGTTGATACCGTCAAAGGGGTGCTCGCTATTCTTGACGCGATGTTGCCGCATATCGTTTTTCGTGAGGATCGTCTCAGCGAGGCCGCGCTTGGTGGATTTACCTTGGCGACGGATGTGGCGGACTATCTCACGGAAAAAGGGATGCCCTTTCGCAAGGCGCATGAAGTGGTCGGAGCGGTGGTGCGCTGGTGCGTGGCGCATCAGAAACGCCTGGAACAACTGTCGGTCGAGGAATGGCGACAATTCTCGTCCGTGTTTGATCACGATCTATTGCCGCGCCTGACGCTGGAGTCGGCGGTGGATCGACGACGTTCGTATGGAGGGACGGCGCGGGTGAATGTCCAGCGCCGGCTACGGTCAATCGGCGTATGAACTTTCGGGTTTCAGGTTTCAGGTTTCGGGTTTCAGGGG
>JABFSC010000307.1 GCA_013140885.1 Deltaproteobacteria bacterium
TCAAGAATCTCGGCGACTCGGGTGTCAGGGACCTTGAGCAAATCCTCATACGTGGCGTGGCGTTGTGCGGGGTTCATGGCGGTACCCTAACATGGATGTTGGGAGGGACAACAGGTGCGCATATTGGCAATCATAGAGGGAAGCGAAGGTTGGAGGTCCGACCATTAAAAAGCGGAGGGAGGTGAGACGTGTCTTCTCATCGGAAAGAGGTATGTGCTAGGGTTTCCCGACGAAAAGAAATCGAGACGCAACCATGAGATTACAATCCGTGCGAGCAATTTATAAAAGCGGAACTTTGATTTTTACCCAGCCAGAGCTGACTCCCCGCGATGGCACTGAGGTCATTCTCACATATCTTGACGAAGGGCAAGGAGAAGGTCCTCACGTACTGGACCCGGTTCAGGCTTTACGTGGGCGGGGAAAAGGTGAACGCCTGGTCGAGAAATTGTTGGCATCACGACGAGAGGACCGGAACCGCGATGAGTCAGACTCCACCGTGCTACGTACTTGATACCTCGGCGTTGTTGACGCTGATTGAAGATGAAGCTGGGGCGGATCAAGTCCAGACCTTGCTGGAACAGGCGAAGCAGGGTGAGGTGAGGCTGCTTGTGTCCTTTATCAGCTTCATGGAAGTCTACTACATCAGCCTTCAGGAGCGAGGACAGGAAGAAGCCCAAGAGCGTTTGCGGTTATTAGCGGTGCTGCCAATGTCGCGGGTGGAATCGACGGAACCACTGACGATACTGGCGGGACAATTCAAAGCTGCCCATCGGCTCTCCGTCGCTGACGCCTGGATTGCCGCACTTGCGCAAGAGCGAGACGCGACTCTCGTCCATAAAGACCCTGAATTCGAGCAACTTGAGGCGGTCGTGAAGGTTCTCAAGCTGCCATACAAAAAGAATATCCCCTGACCTCTGTCCTATCTCTCCCACTAGGCTGAGCGAGACGTTGACATTATGCCGTTGTCCGCAACTCCTTCACCCGCAGCTTGAACTTGCACACGAAGCGGTTCAAGCGTTCATAGTCGTCTAATTCCGCCGATTCTTCCGCAGTTAATTGGCGCTCGCGGTTTTTTTCCAAGAGTTCGCCAATGCGTTCTTGCGTTGCGAGGGAGAACTTGAAATCCACGATTGCTTGAGGGGCGCAAGTTAATCCACTTCGCAGGGAGTTTTTTGCGACGAATCCATAGTGATATTCCTCACTCACACAAACCGCGGCATCCCATACACCGGCAACCCAAACGCCCGTCGCCCAAGAAGTGCTTTGCCTTCCGTGCCCGCGAAGGGTTGATGAATAATGGCCGCGCGTACGTCGCGATACATCTGTTCGAGCGGGCTCTTCTTGAACAGCGCCGCGCCGCCCACCATGCGCATGGCGCGATCCACCACCTGCACGCAGCTTTCCATCACGAACTGAAAACAGGCAATCAGATTCACCAGATCATCCGCGCTCCGGGTCGCGAGGTCGTCATGTGCAGCGATGGTATGGTGCAGCGTCGCGCGCGCGGAGCGAAGGCCGATTTCCATCTCCGCGGCTAACAGTTGGTTTCCTGGGTAATACGTCATCGGCTGCTCGAAGGGCTCTTGGGTGCGACCGGAGATCCAGTTCATCGCGTAATCACGCGCCGCTTGCGCGAGACCGATGTAACACGCCGGCCCGGATGCCACCCACCAGGACGAGGTGAGGTTGGAAAGTGCGTCCCAGGTTTGCACGGGGCGAGACACGGTGGCCTTTTCTTCAATAAACACGTTGTCCCAGACGACATCATTGCTGCACGACGACCGGATGCTCATCGTGTCCCAGTTATTCTGAATCTGAACCCCTTTGGTAGTAGATGGAAGAAAACAGAGTAGGCACCGCGGTCCCTCCACCGGATCGTGATAACGAGCGGTGGTCAACAAATAGTCCGCGCACGCTGACATGGTGCCAAACCCACTGCGGCCATTGATCACATAGCCGCCAGCCACTTTCCGTGCTTGGCGCGTCGTATCATTCACCCCAGCAAAACCGAGCGAGCTGTTCATCTTGGGGTCACTGACGGGGGCGCCAAAGATGATTTTGTCCTTGACGACCGCCCTGAGCATGGGTTCGATCCCTTCGAGCTTCAGTCCCGCGCCTTGTTGATTGAGTCGCCACAGGTCGGCGATCATGGCCACGGCGATGTGGTGCATGTTGACCGCGATGGCCATCGGCAGGTCCCCGTAGGCTAAGCGTTCCTGCGCGAACGCAAGGTCCAGTGGGGACGCACCGCCACCGCCGAGTTCCTCGGGCACGAGGAGCGCGGTATAGCCGGATGCTTTCATGGCCGCCACATTCTCGTGTGGAAAACTACTCTCCTGGTCGTGCTGGGCGACACGAGCGCGGAAATCATCCGCATGGATGGACGCCAGATTGAGAAAATGTTGTTGCCGTTCGGTTCGCTTCGTTTGCATAGCATCTCCTTTTTTTCGGGCTCTTCTGAATTTCGTCCGGCTCTTCGCGGTGCAACACTACATCAGACGCCGGATGACTCGTACACGGCGAGCGTCGTCCCGGATGGCCGCCACTTTCTTTCATGCGCGAGTTTCCATAAGAAGAGGGGACTTCACTCGAAGGGGAATCTGACACAATGACAAAACTCACCAAACTGAGTCGATCAATCGCGGGCAAGGTGGCCCTGGTGACTGGGGCCGCGAGTGGCATGGGGCGAGCGACCGCGCATCTCTTCGCGGATGAAGGCGCGCGGGTCGCCGTGCTCGATCGTAATGAGGAGGGCGTCAAAACCGTGGTCGCGGAGATTCTGGCCGCCGGAGGCGTCGCCAAGGGCTGGACCCTCGATCTCGTGCACAGCGCGGGCATCGCGCCGGTCGTGGTCGAGATCGCCACGCATTTCGGTGGGCTCGATATCCTCATTAACAATGCCGGTATTGATGGATCGGCCCGTATCCAAAGCCATCGCTATGAAGAGGTGTGGGAGCGTTGTTTCGCGATTAACCTGGCCGCGCATCACCATCTCATCCGCGCCGCGTTGCCGTATCTCACCAAGAGTGGCGCGGGGCGGATCGTCAACATCGCGTCCACCGAAGGGGTAGGGGGGAGCGCCTACTCGAGTCCGTATACCGCCGCCAAACATGGCGTGGTGGGCATGACGCGCGCCCTTGCGGTCGAGCTGGGCAATCAGGGGGTTACGGTGAATTGTATCTGTCCGGGGGCGATTCATACGGGCCTGACCGCCGCGATTCCCGACAAAGCGAAAGAGACCTTCGCACGCCGACGGGTGCCGCTCAAGCGCTATGGCGACCCGGAAGAAGTCGCGCATGCGACCTTGAGTTTGGTGCTGCCCGCGTCTTCATATATCAACGGAGCCACGGTGGTGGTGGACGGGGGATTCACCATCCAGAACAACGGTGGCGCGTTGAGTTGACAGTGAACAGGGGGCTTTGTAAGGAGAGACGGAATCGTGAACCGGATAAGCGGTCAGCTCTCAGCGCTCAGCAGTCAGCCAGACAAAAAACACGGAAGAGTGAGGCCCACTGCTCCCACACGAGCGGCTTCCGGGGACGAATCCCCAGGTTTTGCTGAAAGCTGAGAGCTGACCGCTGAACGCTTACTTTCATTAACGTTCGTAACAAGGAGGACAGACCATGAGTGTGCAACAAATTGCGGCGGCGGCCCAAGCCTTTGGCGATGCGTTTACGCGGCTAGACATGGCGGCGGCGGCGGAGATGCTGGATGACGATCTGGAAGTCTTCGACCATGTGCCCTATCGGTTTGATAACAAGAAACAGTTCGTGACGTTTCTCCAAGGCGCGATGGCCGGGATTGCGTCGTGTGACTTTAGCTTTCGGCAGCTCTCGTGCCGGATGTTTAATGAGAATACCGGTGTCGTCAACGCCTATGATGCGTTTACCGGTGTGACGAAAGACGGCAAGCCGATAAAGCCCCTGCATGGGCGGACCACGCTGGTTTTCGTCAAACGTGGCAGCCAATGGAAGATCGTGAGCTGCCATTTCTCGCCGTTGCCGCAGCATGGCTAACAGTGGGGGCTTTTTCTTGGCCGCACCGCGGGCTGCGCGCGGTGCGGTAGCCGTCCTTTGAGGCCGGACGTTGCGGATGGAAATGAAGCGCAAGCATCAACGCACGCTGGGGCTGATTTTTGCTCATCCGACGAGCGCGAATGTGCCGTGGCGCGACATTGAAGCGCTGTTTACCGAGTTGGGCGCGGAAATAAGCGAGCGAGAGGGAAGTCGCGTGGCCGTCGTCTTGTTTCAAGAAGTGCGAGTTTTTCATCGTCCACATCCGTCGCCAAACACAAACAAGGGAGCACTTGCGAGTATCCGACAATGGTTGGAGCAACACGGGATCACGCCATGAATGTTATGACAGTTGACGGGTATCACGCGAAGATCGCGTATGATGAGGAACTCGATCTCTTCCGAGGTGAGATTTTGGGGCTGAGTGGCGGTGCTGACTTCTACGGAAAAAATCCGAAGGAGCTGCGCATGGAATTCAAGCGGTCGCTCAAGGTCTTTCTTGAAGTCTGCAAGGAGAAGGGGATTGAGCCGAGGCGTCATTTTTCGGGCAAGTTCAACTTGCGAATCCCGCCAGAGTTGCACGAGAAGCTCGCCATTGTCGCTCAGGCGCAGGGGAAGAGCCTCAATGCTCTCGCGCAGGAAGTATTGCAAGCACGAGTTGCGTTGTGAGGTTGTCGTCCTCGCAACGCAACTCGTGCTTGTCTTATTTCAGAGGCTGGTTGGAAATTCCGGCAGCCTCTGAATTGAATAAGGTTACGCCGCCTCCGCCAGCATGGGCCGGGGATGCAGCTCTTTCAGAGCCGGTAGCACTTCGCGAGCAAACAGTTTCATGCTCTTCTCGGCGGCCTTCATCGGCATCCCGCCATACCGGAAGATGAACATGATTTCCGACGTGCCAAACAGATTGGCCAAGTGTTTCACTTTGGCGATCACTTGATCCGGCGTGCCCCACGGATGCTCCCGGACAAACGCCTTGCGGAAAATCTCCACGTCCTTGTTGAGCGCGTCGGTCATCGCGCCGTAGGCTTCGTAGCCACGGATGCCGCCGAGATGGCCCCTGAGCAGCTCGTAATGCCGGAGCGCGGAGTCCGCGTATTCCACCATGTATTGCTCGGCACCAGCGCGCGCTTCATTTTCGGTTTCCGCGCAATAGGTCCACAGCGCCAGCTTCGTATCCGATGGCGCGAATCCCGCCTTGCTGCGAAGCTGCATGTAACTGCGCGCATTCATCAGGGCGTTTTCCAGAGAAGTGGTGGGAATGATCAACGGTCTCACATCATGTTTGGCGATGATCTGCACCGTCTCGGCTGTGCCACCCGCGCAGTAGAGGTTGCGGCTCAAATCGCCTTCGGGTTGTGGTCGCAGGTGCACGTCCTTGATCTGATAATGCTTACCCTCAAAGCTGCACTGCCCCGTAGCCAAGAGCTGACGGAGGATTTGTAAACTCTCGTCGAATAGGTCCCGCGCGTCGGCTTGGTCGATTCCCATGCCGTTGTATTCGCGCCGTCCGAGTCCGCGTCCGACTCCACAAATAATCTCGCGTCCTGGCCCCAGGAGCGCGTCGAGCATGTTCACGTCCTCAGCCACACGCACCGGGTTATGCCACGGCAGCACGACCACCATCGTGCCGAGGTCCACGCGTTTCGTGATCCCGGCGAGGTAGGTCAGGAATTGCAAGGGGTTGGTGACCATCGTGTAGGGCGTGAAGTGATGTTCCACGGTCCACACGCTGTCGAAGCCGGTCGCGTCGGCGATGCGCGCGATGTCGATTTCTTCCAGGAAGATGGAGCGGTCGGAGGTCTGTGGTCGCGTCGGAGTTTGCTCCCCGCGCTCCTCGGCCTCGTAGCGGTTCCAGTCTGGATAGTTCTGCACGAAGATGGTTGCTCCTACTCGCATGGTGATATCCTTTCTTGTTTCGCCTTTTTTGTGAGACGCCTACGCCCGCCGTGGCTCGACCACGAACTCCTCTAAATTCGCCTGGCGCGTCTTTTCATAGTAGACCGCGTTGCGATACGGCGAGTTCACGACGATGCGTCCGCGCGCGTTGCGGTAGTAGGTCTCCATGCCGGGATGAGTCCAGACCATGTTCGCGTGCAACTGATCGACCTCTTCGTTGTAGGCATCGTGCACGTCTTGACGACATTCCACGACACCGAGGTTGCGCGTCAACATCTTCTTCACCACGTCCATGATGTAGCGCATCTGCATTTCGACCACGAAGATCAGGCTCCCACCGTGACCCGGCTGCAGGTTCGGACCGTACATACAGAAGAAATTGGGGAAATCGGGGATGTTCATGCCGAGATACGCTTTGGCGTTGTCATCTTCCCAGACGTCGCGCAGCCGACGACCCGAACGGCCGCGGATATCGAAGGACGTGAGGAAGCGTAACACGTCGAACCCCGTGGCGACGATCAACACATCGGCTTCGTGCTCCTTGCCATCCTTGGTGACGACGCGATCCGCGCGGATTTCCGAGATGGGATCGGAGACGAGTTTCACCTTCTCGTTGCGCAGCATGCGGTACCAGCCGTTGTCCATGAGCATGCGTTTGCCAAAAGGCGGGTAGGGGGGGACGACTTTATCCAGCAGCTCGGTTTTGTCGCCCAGCTCCGAGACGATGTACTGCGTGAAATAGCCGCGATGGGAATCGTTGGCCTTGTTCAGGGAGCGGTCGGCGTGCTGCCAGTTGGGGTCCTTCTGGAGGGTCGAATGGACGCGGTCGCCAAACGTCCACCCCAGGCGGATGCGGTACCACACGCGATAGAGCGGCACCTCGCGCAGCAGGAAGCGCATCGCGTCGGGGATTGGCTTGCGGAAGTGTTCGTTGGGCGCCACCCAATGCGCTGAGCGTTGGAAGATGGTGAGCGACTTCACAATGTGTTGAATTTCGGGGCCGGTCTGCATGGCGCTGGCGCCGTTGCCGATCATCGCCACCCGTTTGCCCGTGAGATCAACATTGTCCGGCCACTCG
>JABFSC010000740.1 GCA_013140885.1 Deltaproteobacteria bacterium
AGAAAATTTCTCCGGCTTTTATCTCCGCGTTAGTGAAATCCAATTAGTTGGGAGATGAGCCAAACATGTTTCCATATCTACAAACCACCAAGTTTCCACATCCACAAACAACGAGGTTTCTCTATAAGGAAACTTTACCAACATCAGCGAACGCCACCCTGTACTCCTACAAACCTTTTGCGTCAATGATTCGCGCTTGTAAGCCCAGAGCCCGCATGTGTTCGTAGCGAACTGCCCAGAGCCCCCGGTGCGGATTCTACCGTCCCCCACGTTGTTTGACCTGCTGTTGGAGCGCAACCTCCTGGATGATCAGGGCAATGTGAGGACCATGTCTTCATTCTGAGGCGAAGAGGGTGGTCGCCGCACGCGGGATAGAGCGTCCGCTTTACGTCTTCGTTTTCTTCCGGTTCACGGTTGCCGCTTTACCTCCCCTAAAGTCTCGCGCATGCCACTCCCGAGCAACGCCACAAGGGCCGTGCCCAAAGCGACCATGAGAAACGCGGGAGTGAATCCCAGATGGCTGGCCATCCATCCCACAACAATTGGCCCCAATAAAAGCCCCGTATCGCCCGCTCCACGATAGATGCCCATCACTTTTCCCGCCGCACCTGGTGGCGTGAGGTCCGCGATCACCGCCGCTGGCGCGGGTCCCACGTACCCAATCGCCGCGCCAAACAGCATCGCCACGAGCATCAGCATCCACGCGGTCGTCGCCCACGGAAAACAAAACACCGCCAGGGCCGAAGCCCAGAGACTCGCCAGCAAGACCCACCGACGACCAGCGCGGTCGAGCACCCGGCCCGCATGCCACAAGACGCAAAAATTCGCCAGTGAGCACAACGACTGCGCTAACCCAATACCGGTTTCACTCAACCCCAAGGTCTCTTGGGCGAAGAGCGGCATCAGATTGAGCGTCACACCGGAACGAATACCAAACAGCAGGAGCGTGACACCGCAAATAAACACGAAGGTGAAATCACGACTGAGCTGGCGGAGCGCGGAAGGAGTACCCGCCGACGTGGTCGTTGCGCGCGTCTGGGATGACGTTGGCGTAAACTCGCCAACCCAGCGCAGACTCATCAGCGCAACGGCAAAGGACAAGCCCGCCATCGCCCAAAAGGGAGCACGCAAGTTCTGGCTGACACTGGCGGCGACGCCACCAACACTGGGACCCACCGACACACCGATGAGCAACATGCTCTGATAAAACCCCATCGCTTGTCCCATGCGCTGGGGAGCGACGGTGCGCGCCAGACAGGCCATTGCCGTGATCGTGAACAACGCGGAGCCTACCCCGCCGATGAACCGATAGCATAACAGCACGTGAAAATCGTACGCGCCCGCGGACAGTCCCGCTGAAATGGCCACCACCGCCGCCCCACCCGCCGCGATCCAACGGGGGTTGAAGCGATCCACCAACGCGCCACCAATGAAATCGAAGGGAATCCGTCCGAGCGCGAACGCGGAGACCAAGGCCCCGGCACCCGCATACGACACGCCAAATTCCTGGGCGATGAGTGGGAGCACGGGAGAAATGACGCTTGACCCCATCATAATCACCAGGGTCATCAGCGAGACCACAATGACTTGCGGATTAAAGTCCGCCCCTAATCGGCGGAGGAAATTCATACTCTAACGAGGTTGGGCTGCGTCAGGGTCCGGGCCACTTCCTTATCGCTCTTGGGAACGTGGCCAAACACTTTGTTCCACACCGCTGCCGTCTCCATGCACATGTACATCGGCGCGGTGGGAGCCGCTTCCTTGAGCCAACCGGTGATGGCGCGGTACATCTTGACACGCAACGCCTGAAAGGTACGCCACTTGCCATCGCCACACGCGACTTGCTCACCAGACAAAATACGAGTCCCAGGAAACCGTCGCCGGACCGCCATGCGCAAGGCTGGAGTCATGCGCAGACTGCCGACACTGACCCATGCTACCCGCCGGGCATCTATCGTGGCGAAAATCTGGGCGATAGTCTCACGATAGCCTTCTTCCCAGTTGGGATATTCGACCAATGGATCAAAATGAAAGCCAAGCTTGTACCCCGCCGCTTGCACCTGTCGCGCCGCGGCCAAGCGCTCGGCGAATGACGCCGTGCCGTGTTCTTCGCTGTCGATAATCTCCGGTGGCGTCATCGACCACGACACCACAACGCGGTCCTTGGGGTCGAGAGCAAGAAGCCCACTGACAGAGTCACTCTTGGTTTTCAATTCGAGCAGCACATTCGGACGGGCCGCGAAGAACGGCACGAGTTCCGCCGAAAATCCCAACAGCGGATCAAGCGCGAGGCTATCGGATAATTCGCCCGTGCCAATGCGAAACTGCCGCTCCGGGTGACGGTCCACCACGCTGGCGACCTCGCTCAGCAGCGTGTCCGCATTGGTGAAGACTTTGAGAATCGGATTGTTCGCCAGATACTCTTGCAAGAAGCAGTAACTACAATCCATCGAACAATTGGAGATGAGGCTCACCACGAGATAGTTACAACAAACCAGTCCCGACGTGCCCGCCGGACAGTGTTCAAGAAAGGGGGAGCGCTGCCGCGTGAACAGCAATCGCCGTTTCGCGGCCCCAAAGGCATCACGTTCGGGTGCTTCCTGTTGGGTTCGTTCCCACCCGGTCTCGACGAGACGAACAGGAACGGATGGCAGACGGGACAGCACGCGCTGGACGACCGGCGTGTTTTCTTCGCCTCGTTCGATAAGAATTTCACTCGGCTGATAGCTGTGCATAAAGTTTTACCGACCCCTGCCCCCTGATCTCCGACCCCCTGTCCTCACACCTCATCAAACAGCGCGAACAACCGAAGAAACGAGCCATCCGCCATTCGGTGCTGCAAGCGGTTCAGGTGTTCAAGGAGTTCTCGCGGATCGCGGGCTTTGATTTCGACGGTGATTTCCTCACCCTCCAAAGTCGGCGGGAATGATAGCTGTATCCGACTGCCCAGGTCTAGCGCCTTGACGTTCGCGCGCAGCTCTTCCTCCAAGCGCGACAAGCGTGGATAGCGGATTTTCCGCACGGCATCCTTGACCGCTTTCAATTTATCATTGCGTGAGAGTGCACGCTGAAGTGGTTGAGCGATGTCCGCTCGTGCCAGCAACTCGCGGACTGTACCACCATCACGAGTCGTGATCTCTTCGAGCCAATCGAGAAAATCCCGCAAATGATTCTCGCCGAGTTGCAGCACGTGCACCATCGCGAGCAATGCGCCTTGGTCTTCCTCGCTCCATGCCCGCCAGCGCCCCAGGGTTTGTGAGCTGAGGCGCTTCTCTCGTGCGTAGGTGTCGAGCTGTTCATGTAAGAGAGACATGCTCGTGCTCCTTCGTGTCGTACCTCGCGGCCATTGCCAGATACGAGGTTCCGTCCTGTCCGCGTTTCTGGGCGCCGTGGGCAAGAATGGCGCACTTCTTCCGCAACATCTCTAGCGTCAATCGACGCTGCTCCTCGGCAAGCACCCCCGACTCCAGCAACTGACACAGCGATTGCACTCGAAACCGGTCCATGCCCCAGAATTGATGCGAAAGCTGGTCGGCATGACCGCCGCGTTTCACGACGAGCGGCAGCGCGAGGAAGTGCACTGGCATACGCGCGGTGATTCGTAACCACAGGTCATAGTCTTCACAGGCCGGGAGGGTTTCATCGAATCCACCGACGCGCTCAAACAGCGCCCGACGCATCATCACCGCCGAGGGACTGACCAGACACAGTTCCAAACTCCGCGCGAAAATATCACCGCCCGTTTTGCGGTGCTTCCGGTGTGGGTTCACGCGCACGCCGTTGCGAAGCCAGATTTCGTCGGTTTGGCAGATTTGCACGTCTGCGTGTTCCTGAAAGAGCGCGACCTGGTGCGCCAGTTTATCGGGTTGCCACAGATCGTCAGAATCGAGAAAGGCGAGCAGCTCACCACGAGCACGCGCCACGCCCACGTTGCGCGCCGCCGACACGCCACGATTCGCTTGATACACATACTGGATCACATCGAACGCTTGGAACGCTTGGAACTCTCGCACGACCGCAGCCGTGCCATCATCGGAGCCATCGTCCACGACAATCACTTCGACATCGGGGTACGACTGCGCGGTCACTGACGCGATGGCTTCACGGACCACGTCGCGACGGTTGTGGGTAGGGATGACAACGCTGACGCGCGGCATACGGGAATCACGGGGTCACGAGCGCATCAAGGGCGTGCCACACGTCCTCTTTCCCCAGGCCAGTCTCGGCCGAGAAGAGGATGAGCGGACGATCCTCGATCTGGGCGGCCAAGGCGGCGCGGCATTTTTCGAGTTCGCTGCGTTTGAGTTTGTCACACTTGGTGGCGACCACGAGCACCGGGCGGTGATGATAGGCGAGGAATTCCCATAAGGCTTCCTCCTCGTCTTCCGGTCCGCGCCGAATATCGACAATACTCACCACGCCGCGGAGGTGCTCCGCGGCGATCAAATAGTCCTCAATGAGATGTTGCCACTGCGCCCGATCCTGTTTGGAGACTTTGGCGTAGCCATAGCCAGGCAAATCGACAAAGGTGAGGGCCTGGTTGATGACGAAAAAATTGAGCTGCTGGGTGCGGCCAGGGGTCATGCTGGTGCGCGCGATCTTGCGATCAAGCAGGCGATTGATGAGGGAGGACTTGCCCACATTCGAGCGACCGGCGAAGGCGATTTCTGGATGGGGCAGTTTTGGATACGTGCCTGGGCGCGCGCCGGCACCGGCGAATTCAGCGGAGGTGATTTTCATGGGTTCAACATTTGTAAAGGAAGTAGGGGCGTATAGTGATACGTTCCTCCCGCTTACCGGGCTTTCCTGACGCCAGCAAGTCCAGTCCTTCCCTTCTCCGAAAAAAACTGCGAAGAGAGAAATCGGAGGACCGTGGAAAAATGCAAGGTACGAAGATGCGAAGCAGAGAGATGCAAGCGACGATGAACCAAATTTTAGGGTTGCTCATGACCGGCGTTTCGGTCTTGCTCGCGGCCATTACGTCGGGCCTGCGCCTGAAGCCCTATATGGATGCGGGCGTCGAGCACACCCCGATGTCCTTCGCGGTGTATCCCGCCGCCGTCGCGTTGGTGGTCACCGTACCCATCGTTTTTCTCCTACGCTGGTGGCAAGGGAAAAGAAACGTCGATATCGGTCCAGTGACTTTTGTCGACAACTCCCTGTTCGTAGTCCTGGGGTGTTTAGTCTACATCGTGGTGGCGGTCACGTTTTTTCCTTTCGAACCGTCAGCCACGCTTCGGCCCGCGCACCAAGGCGCTCCGCATTCAGCCCCTTTGCCGGGAACGAACATTTCCGTATTCTGACCGCCCATTGTTTTTCGGAGGTTTTCGCGCGTGTCTGAACAGAACGATAAGCAAACGCGACTTCTCGCCCTGGCGGGGAGCCTGGCGGACGATTTCGCCACTCGTGCCGCCGACCATGACCTCAACAACACCTTTCCGTTCGAGAATATCGAACGCATGAAGGAGACCGGCTACACCGCCCTCGTCCTGCCTGAAGAGCACGGTGGGCTAGGCGCGAATCTGGTTGAGTATTGCCGGTGTCAGGAACGCCTGGCCCAAGGGTGCGGCGCCACGGCGCTGGCGATCAACATGCACCTGTTTGGTCTGGGCTCGATGTTTGAACGGGGCGACCTGCTCCGTCCGCAAGCCCAACGGTTTTTGCACGCGGTAGGAAGAGAACGCCAAGTCATTGGCGGTGGAATTACCGAACCGGAGACCGGCGGTAACTGGGGGTTGTTCGTCTCACGGGCGGCGAAAGAAGGAGACACCTACCTCCTCAATGGCCGCAAGGCGTTCACCAGTCTGGCTCCGGTCATCGACTTCTTCATGATTATGGTGACCGTCCAAGACCCGGATGCGGACGGCATGTTCAGCGGCACGTTTCTCGTGCCCAAGAGCACCCCTGGCCTGAAAATCGTGGAAACGTGGGACGCGATGGGTATGCGAGCCACGGCCAGTCACGATCTGATTATCACCGACTGTCGGGTGCCGCTTGACCACGCCATACGGATTCGTCGGGTTGGAGAGATCTTGCCGGAAGACATCAGTATCTTCGCGTGGTTCTCGCTGAGTGTCGCCGCTATTTATACGGGTGTGGCGATCGCAGCGCTGAATTTCGCCAAGCAGTTCGCCGATCGCCATCAGCCACTCCCACTCCCGCGTCCGATCAAATATCTGCCTGGCATTCAGTTCGCGGTGGCGGAAGCCGAGGCACTGTTAGCGGCCACACGCGCCTATACGACGGAAACCGCGAAGGCGTGGGTGAATGGCGAGCCGTTCGTGGGAGAAGAGGGACTGGTGCGGGTGTGCATGCCCAAATACGTGGCGACCAATAACGCGCTCCGCATTGTCGATCTCGCGATGGAAATCGTCGGCTCGGTCGGCATTTTCAAGAAGCATCCCTTGGAGCGCTATTATCGTGATGTGCGCGCGGGCACGAATCATCCATTCTCCAATGCGCGCATGCGAGAGCTGATTGGCAAGAATGCCTTGGGGATTGACCTGCTGGAAATGCCGCGCTGGTAACCATACGGAAGGGGTTTCACTATGAGTGCACGTGTTCCCGTCGAATTTCGCGGCCAGCCAGAGCCGTTCTTCGCGCTGCTCGGATTCGACATTGACGAGGTCCAACCCGATTTTTGTCGGATGCGATTGCCGTTTCGGCCAGCCTTACGGACTGGAGGCGAGATGGTACACGGCGGGGCCATCGCCTCGCTGATCGATAGCGCCGGGGTCGTGGCCGTGTGGTCCAATGTCCCACCAGAAATCACGCGTGGCGCGACGGCGAGCATGACGGTGCATTATCTGGCGGCGGCGGAAGGCGTGGACCTCGTCGCCGAGGCGCGCATTGTTCGCCGTGGCCGCAGTGTCGTGTTTGTCGATGTGACTGTCTCGTCTCCAGATGGCGAGCCGGTGGCGAAGGGGACGTTGGTGTATAAGTTGTCTGGGGGAAGTTCAAGGCAGGGCTAACGCAAGTTTCGGG
>JABFSC010000013.1 GCA_013140885.1 Deltaproteobacteria bacterium
CAAGAAAGGCGCGGCTCTGGCCAACGGTGAGCTGGGTGAGTTGAACAAAGACAAGGTGGACCTCATCGTACGCGCCGCCGATGAAGTCATCGCCGGGAAACTGGATGACCATTTCCCCTTGGTCGTGTTCCAAACCGGGTCCGGCACCCAAACCAACATGAATGCTAACGAGGTGATCTCCAACCGCGCGATTGAAATGGCGGGTGGCGAGATGGGCTCGAAGAAGCCGGTTCATCCCAACGATGACGTGAATCGTGGTCAGAGTTCCAATGACACGTTCCCGACCGCCATGCACATCGCGGTGGTCGAACAACTCGAAGATGTGCTCTTGCCAGCGGTGAAGAAATTGCGCGATACGCTGCATGCCAAAGCGGAAAAGTTCAAGTCAGTCGTCAAAGTCGGGCGCACCCACTTGCAAGACGCGACGCCAATCACACTGGGACAAGAGATCGGTGGCTGGGCGGCGCAGCTTGATGCGACTCTGGCTACGGTGCGGATGACGATTCCTGGTCTCTGTGAACTGGCGATTGGGGGCACGGCGGTTGGCACCGGTCTCAATGCGCATCCGAAGTTTGGCGACCTGGCCGCCGCGAAGATGGCCGCGGAAACCAAGCGCCCGTTTATTTCCGCCCCGAATAAGTTCGCCGCCTTGTCCGCCCATGATGCCATGGTGACCGCGAGTGCGTCGCTACGGACCCTTGCTGGCGCTTTGATGAAAATCGCCAATGACGTGCGTTGGCTGGCGTGTGGACCGCGCGCGGGGATTGGCGAGATCACCATTCCTGAAAACGAGCCTGGTTCGTCGATCATGCCAGGGAAGGTCAATCCGACTCAATCCGAAGCCTTGACGATGGTGGCGGTACAGGTGTTCGGTAATGACGCGGCGGTGGCGTTCGCTGGATCGCAGGGCAATTTTCAACTCAATGTCTTCAAGCCGGTGATGGTCCATAACATCCTTGAATCCATTCAGCTCATCGCCGACGCCTGCGGGGCGTTCAACGATCATTGCGCGGTGGGTATCGAGCCCAATGGGCCAGTGATTGAAAAACATCTGCATGAGTCGTTGATGACCGTGACCGCGCTCAACCCACATATCGGGTACGACAAGTCCGCGCAGATCGCCAAGAAAGCGCATAAGGATGGCACGACCTTGAAGGAAGCAGCCTTGGGCCTCGGTTTTGTCACCGAAGCGCAATTCGACCAATGGGTACGACCAGAAAAAATGACCGGGCCGGCGTAGGAAAAGACTAGAGGGCCTCCTCTACAACCCAAAAAGCTGACTGCTGAAAGCTGAGCGCTGAAAGCTATTTGAGAGCTATTTATGAACATTCACGAATATCAAGCGAAACAGATCCTGCGAAAATACGGAGTGGCGACGCTCAACGGCAAGATGGTGACCACGCCTGACGAAGCGGAAGCGGCGGCCAAGGAGCTTGGTGGCGCGCTCTGTGTCGTCAAGGCGCAGATTCATGCCGGTGGCCGCGGTAAGGCTGGCGGGGTAAAGCTCGCGAAAACTCCGCAAGAGGCCAAGCAACATGCCGCGGCGATCCTGGGGAAAAAGCTGGTGACTCACCAGACTGGTCCCGAAGGAAAAGAGGTCCAGAAGCTGTTCGTCGAGCAGGGCTGCGACATCGCCAAGGAATACTATCTCGGCATCGTGATTGATCGCGTGACCTCGCGAGTCACGATGATGGCCAGTTCCGAAGGGGGCGTGGAGATCGAGGAAGTCGCGGAACGGGCACCGGAAAAGATTCTCCGCGAAACCATCGACCCGGTGACGGGGTTCGCCGATTTTCAAGGGCGGCAACTTGCTTTTGGTCTCGGTTTGCCGAAGGACTCAGTCAACAAAGCGGTTGGTTTCATGCGCGCGCTCTATCGGGCCTTTATGGAGAGCGATGCCTCAATGGTGGAGATCAACCCCCTGGTCCTGACCAAAACCGGTGACCTCATCGCGCTGGATGCGAAGATGGGCTTCGACGACAACGCGCTCTTTCGCCATGCGGATATTCGCGAAATGCGGGATGAGACCGAGGAGAATCCGAAGGAAATCGAGGCGTCGAAATTCGATCTGAGCTACATCGCGCTGGATGGCAATATCGGCTGCATGGTGAACGGTGCCGGATTGGCGATGGCGACGATGGACATCATCAAGTTTTATGGCGCCGAACCGGCGAACTTTCTTGATGTGGGCGGCGGCGCGACGACGGAGAAGGTGACAGAAGCGTTCAAGATCATCTTGTCCGACAAGAACGTCAAAGGCGTGCTGGTGAATATCTTTGGTGGCATCATGCGCTGTGACGTGGTGGCGACGGGCGTGGTCGAGGCGGCCAAGCAGGTGAAACTGTCGGTGCCGCTCGTGGTCCGCCTTGAGGGGACGAATGTTGAGCAAGGCAAGAAGATTCTCGCCGAGTCTGGGCTCGATATCATCCCAGCGAACGACCTCGCGGACGGAGCCAAGAAAATCGTCGATGCGGTGAAACGGTAGCAGTCAGCGGTCAGCTTTCAGCGGTCAGCTAGATAGGAAGAAGCCTGGGTTTTGCTGACGGCTGAGTGCTGAAAGCTGAGTGCTTATTTGAGGAATTATGAGCATTCTCGTCAATAAGAATACAAAAGTCTTGACCCAAGGAATTACCGGCGCGACCGGGCAACTTCACACCCGCGCCTGTCGCGAGTATGGCACCCAGATGGTTGCTGGTGTGACGCCAGGTCGTGGCGGAACCGACTTCGAGGGCATTCCCATCTTCGATACCGTGGAACAAGCCGTGAAAGCCACCGGCGCCAATGCCTCGGTGATCTACGTGCCACCCCCGTTCGCGGCGGATGCGATCATGGAGTCCGTCGATGCCGGAGTGCCGCTGGTGATTTGCATCACCGAGGGCATCCCCGTGCTCGATATGGTGCGCGTCAAACGGTACATGGGTGGCAAAAGCTCGCGGTTGATCGGGCCGAACTGCCCAGGGGTCATCACTCCCGGTGAATGCAAAATTGGCATCATGCCGGGCTACATTCATAAACCCGGCACCATTGGCGTTGTGTCCCGTAGTGGGACGCTGACTTATGAAGCGGTGCATCAGCTCACGCAGCTTGGCATTGGCCAATCGAGTTGCGTGGGTATCGGTGGCGACCCGGTTAATGGGACGAACTTCGTCGAGGTGCTGCGCATGTTCCAGGACGATCCGCAAACCGAAGGGATTGTGATGATCGGTGAGATTGGTGGGAGCGCGGAAGAGGACGCAGCGGCCTTTATCAAGGCAAACGTGACCAAGCCTGTGGCCGCGTTCATCGGTGGACAGACCGCTCCCAAAGGCAAACGTATGGGGCACGCGGGCGCGATTATCGCCGGTGGCAAAGGCACAGCCGCCGAGAAAATCCAAGCCTTACGTGACGCGGGCGCGCACATCATTCCGAGCCCTGCTGAAATGGGCATTACCTTGGCGCGCGCGATGGGGAAGAAATAGTTCTTAGTCGTTAGTTCGCAGTTGTAAGTTTTGTCGGGGCGCGGCATGCCGCGCCCCGATGTTTTTGATAAGAACTCTCCTCAATGTCCTTACCCTCTCCCGACCAAATTTTCCAACGCGGCGAACGCGCCCGCGCGAAGAGTCGCTTCGCCGAGGCGCTGGCGCTCTATCGGCAAGCGCAAGCCGCGTACAAATCCCAACGCGACCCCGAAGGCGACCGCGATGCCACTATCGGCGTTGGTGACTGCCTGCGCATGACCGGGCAGTTTGGGGCCGCGCAACGCGCCTATACGCGCGCCGTGCAACTCTCCTCTGAACTCGACGATAGCGAAGGACTCGCCGAGAGCCTCGCGGGCGTGGGACTGAGTCTCCGCGCGCAAGGCAACCCTGAGCAGGCGCTTCCCTACCTTGAGGAAGCGCGGCAACTGTACCGTCGCGCCCAAGCCAAGGAAGGGGAGGGGTTCACGCTATGGGCACTGGGAAGCACCTACCGTTTTTGTGGCGATCTCCGCAAAGCGGTCGCCCACTTCCAGAAGGCGCTGACGCTCGCGCGTGAACAAAAGGATCAACCGGGCATTGGCTACGCTTTGTGTGGGCTCGCTGGCGCGTCGCGGCTGATGGGACGGTTCGCGGACACGCAGCGTTACTATCAAGACGCGAATACGCTGTTCGAGAAGATCGGTGACGTGTATGGCCGCGCGTACTCGTACTGCGGCTTGGGCAATGCCGCGCGGATGCGCAATGACTATGTCACGGCGATGAAGTTCTTTGCCAAGGCCGAGAAATTCTACGGACGCATTGGTGACAAGGCGAGCTTCGCCTATACCGTCTGGGCGATGGCCACGGTGCACAAGATGCGTGGGGATTATCAGCGGAGCAGCGACGAGTTCGCTCGTGCTCAGCAATTATTTCGTGAGACCCGCGATCACCGTGGCACGATTTATTGTCGCTTAGGGGTAGGGGAGTTAGCCTTTCTCCAGGGCAAAACGAAACCCGCGCGTGTGGCATTCGCGAAAAGTCTGGAGCAAGCCGAACGCTACGGCTATCACGCCGAAGCCTGTCATGCCCTGGCTGGACTAGCGCTGGTGGAGCCGACACCAGACTGGGCACTGGTCAAAAAAGCCTATCGTAAATGCGGTCTGCACCTCTGTTCGCCTCCGCCGCCGTTGAACTTGCCGTAAGGGGGCCGTTGAGATCACGCGGGACCAAACGCCTGTTCACGTTTGAACGACGAGACGAATATCAGCGGGCTGGCTCGAGCTGGAAGTTGAGAGTCGTCGTTTGACGGGAGGTGACTGTCACACGTTGAGCAGCAGGGGCATAACCATCAGCGGAAACGGTTAGGGTGTACTGTCCGGGGGAAAGATGCCATACATAGTGCCCTTCGTCATCGGTGAGGATAGCGATCTCTGGAATAGCCGGGCTCGGGACGTCGTGTGATGTGGGGGTAATGAGCGCACCGACCACAGGACGCTCCTTGGTATCGGTGACACGTCCTTGCACCCCTTCCACCACGGCGCGCTGTGGACTGGTTTGCCCACTGCTACTCACCGATCCATGCGGGTCACAGGCATGACAGAGGCTGGAGCTTGTCAGCAATAGTGCGAGAACAGAAAACCAATGGCGCATCATCCATCTCTCCTGAATGAACTCGTGTCGGTCATGTCGCGCGGCAACAGTTGCCAGGCCCGGATGCGGCATCCGAGCCTGGCCGAAGGATTTCGGCCAGTGCTCCATGAGGATTACGGGAGATTCCTCCACGCCACCAGATTATTAAAGACCGACTGGTTAATCCGCGTCCCATGGTTGTTCGTGCTATGTGGAACGGACCCGTGTAATCCATAGGCATGAATCGCCATGGAACAGTACCCGGTGCAAAACGCGCTACCGGTCGCGCGGAGCTGATAGACGGGAGAGCCACTCTGCCCTCCTACGGTGTCATTCTGATAGAATATCTGGCTCGTCCCGGTGGACCGTACAAAGTCAAGACTTCTCCATTGCGTGAGGGGTTTGTCGCCCGGGTAGCCGTTGGTCCTTGTCGAGAGGCCGGTCAAGCTCGCGCTCTGCCACCAGAAGCCAAACCATCCTGTGGTGTTGCCGATGGTACAATTTAGCTTGATGGCGCCATAGTCATACGCCTCATTGCCACTGACTGTCCATCCAGTGACTGAGTGCAGCCTTTTGGCCGTGCAGACGCCATAAGGGGACAAAATGCCATTGCGACCGGGGTACACACGCACATTGGTTTTCCAGGTGCCACCAGGACCGGAGTGCACGCAGTGACCAGCCGTGGCCACGATATCCTTGCCATAGAGCCAACCCGTGCAACGCCCACCTGTAAAGGTAACTAGGACAACCGCACGCGCTGGGTAGGTGGTGGTTGGATTCACGAGAACGCGGCTATCCACGCCAATAATGGATTCCGTACCATTATCCGCGGGGTCTGGTAGGGCCACGAGATTGGCGAAATCTTCGGCTGATTCGAGTCGCCAGTTTCTCGTCGAAATCCCAGTTCCAGAGAAGCCATTTTCACCTTGGAGATTTGATGCCCCCTCGGTTGACTTGATGGTACTCCCATCGCTGGCGATTGGTGTGTTCGGGTCCATGGCACTGGCCGTTTGTACGTTGATGGTGTTCAGGGCAAGAGCTAGGGTCATCAGAAAGAGGCTGGTCAAGCGCCGCCCCCACGATCGCATCTGCTTCTTATTTCCACTTGTCATAACGTCGTCCCTCCAGATTGTTATAAGTGACAGTGTTGGTAAGTGTCCCCAGAACATTTCCTGGGGCCCATTTATGCTCAGCTCTCACGGATCGTTCCGTGTTGAGCAAGACATTTGGATTCCCACAGTGGTGACGATACTAGGCTATCTAAATCGGATGCTGAAAGTGTTCTATATCTCCATATTTGATCTGATTCTTCTAGCTCCCTCCATGATTTGTCATTATGACGCAGGACTGTGTAGCGGTGACGTGATGTTGGGCAACGGACTTTTCGTGGATGACCATCCATCGCCCACCTGTGTGACAGGTCATCCTCGGAACCATACTATTTCCGGACTCGTTTCCTCCTTTCTTGTTCATTTTGAGGAACGCGGCGTTCAGAGGAGTGGGAGCGTCTGGCCTCTGAAGGCCGTTCCAACAATAAAAAAATTTTAGCAAACTCTGGAGAAAGTTGGTATAACAAAATGGTTAGTTTTCAGTCAGTTTTCGGTCAGCTTTCAGTCGGGGAAAAATCATGGCGTCATCACCATCTCCTGCTCCTGTTCGGGCCTCCTCCATTCTGCGGTTGAATCTTGATACCGGACAGGTGCAACGAGAAGGAGAGGTCCGCGTACTGACTCCCAAAGCTCTCGCGATGTTGTCGTTTTTGATGGAGCGCCCTCAACAGGTAGTGAGTAAGGAGACGCTCCTGGCCACCGTGTGGGAAGGCACAACCGTGAGTCCCGGAGCCTTGAAAACCTGTATGTGGGAATTGCGACAGGCGCTTGGGGATCATCCGCGAACCCCTCTCTTCATT
>JABFSC010000484.1 GCA_013140885.1 Deltaproteobacteria bacterium
GATTCCTTCGTTCAATGCCCTGCCGAAAGAGCGGCTAGTGGCGGCATTGCGCGCGTTTCGCGATGACACGCGCCCCGGCACGGTGATGAGCCGCATCGCCAAGGGGCTTGAGGACACGGATATTGAGGCCATCGCAATATACATTTCCAAAGATTCCCCACAGCCATGAGTATGCCAACCCGCCGTCAATTCCTCACCCTCGCTGGCACCCTGCCATTCGCGCTCTCACCGTCCCGGCGCGCATGGGCCAAACCTCGTGCGCGGGTAGTGATTGTTGGTGGCGGTTTCGGCGGCGTCACGTGCGCGAAATACCTCAAACGCGCCGATCCTTCCCTTGAAGTCACTCTTGTCACCCCACAGCGACAGTTTGTGACCTGCCCACTCAGCAATGCCGTGCTCGTTGGCATGCAAGAGCTGGCGTCGCTGACCTATAGCTATGACCACCTGCGAGACCGCCACGGTGTCCGCGTCATCTACTCCACCGCGTCGGCCCTTGATCCGCTCAAGCATCGCGTGACCCTCAAGAACGGGACTACGCTCACGTATGACCGGCTGGTGCTCTCTCCAGGCGTTGAATTTCCCGCGGGCGCATTGGAAGGGTACGATGCCGCGGCGAGCAAAATCTTTCCGCATGCGTGGGAAGCTGGACCACAGACCCTGCTGCTGCGTCGTCAGCTTGAAGCCATGCCGGATGGTGGGCTGGTTGTTCTGACCTCACCAGAGGCCCCGTTTCGCTGCCCGCCGGGGCCGTATGAACGGGCGAGCTTGATCGCGCACTATCTCAAAACCCACAAGCCAAAATCGAAGGTAGTGATTCTCGACGCGAAGGACACGTTCACCAAGCACGAACTATTTCGCGCGGCATGGAAGCGGCTGTATCCACAGACGTTGGAATGGGTGTCTGGCTCCCAAGGCGGGCGCGTCACACGGGTGGATCCCAAGAGCAAGACCGTGCACACCGAGTTTGAGCAATATCGCGCCGCCGTGACGAACATCATTCCGCCACAGCGCGCGGCGGCGATCGTACGCGCGGTCGGGCTCGATCAAGGCACGGGCTGGTGCCCGGTGCGGGGGAGTACATTCGAGTCCACGGTGCATCCAGGTATCCATGTCATTGGCGACGCGGCCATCGCTAATCCGATGCCGAAATCGGCGTTCAGCGCGAACAACCAGGCGAAGGTGTGCGCGGGGGCGATTGTAGCGATGCTGCGAGGCGAGGCGATTCCTCAGCCGGTGTTGATGAATACCTGTTATAGTCTCGTGGCTCCTGATTATGGAATTTCCATCGCGGCGGTGTATCGAGTGAGCAATGACAAAATCTTCACGATTCCAGGGAGCGAGGGGATTAGTCCACTTGACGCTCCTGATGAGTATCGAGCGCGGGAGGCGGAATATACGCGCGCTTGGTATGCCAACATCACGGCGGATACGTTTGCGTGACATGCGTCTGTTGATCGTAGCGCTCTTGGTGCTGTCCGCGCTCCGCTCCCACGCTTCCGCCAGCGACGCAACCCTCCAGCCCGGCGACTCCGACCGTGGCCGACAGATTGTCCTCACCCGCGACAAAGGCGATTGCGTGATTTGTCATGCGATGCCGCTCCCAGGCCGCGAATCGCATGGCACGATTGGCCCACCGCTTGATGGTGTGGGCGCGCGATACAACGCCAACGATCTCCGGGCGCGCGTGAGCGATCCGAAAGCGTTTAACTCAGAATCCATCATGCCCGCGTATGTTCGAGTCACCGGATTGCATCGCGTGCTGAAAAGTTATCGCGGCAAGCCGATCCTCACCGCTCAAGAGCTTGAGGATGTGGTCGCTTATCTGCTCACACTCAAGGAGCCCCCGCCAGCAAGTGCCGCACCCACGCCAGCGCTCACTACGGAGACGAACCCTCGCTCAGGCTATGATTTCCTCTCACCGGAAAACCAGCAGTTACAAAATGATGAGTTCGCCAATCCCGGCATGTTGTGGGCCGAAAAAGGGCGCGCGTTGTGGAACGCGATTGACGGACCCGCGAAGAAGTCGTGCGCGAGCTGCCACCACGAGGCGGCACACCGCATGCGCGGCGTGCGCGCGCGCTATCCCCAGTTCGACCCCCGCCGGAAGAAACTCATTAGTCTGGAGCAACGCATCAACCAGTGTCGCGCGATCCGCATGCGGACGCGGCCCTATCCGCATGAGTCTGAAGCCTTGTTGGCCCTGACGACTTTCGTGGGATTGCCGTCGCGTGGCATGCCTGTCAATGTCCGGGTCGATGGCCCCGCGCGGCCATTTTTCGAGGCAGGCAGGGAGTTTTTTTTCCGTCGTCGTGGGCAACTCGACCTCGCCTGCGCGCAGTGTCACGAAAATAATGCTGGACAACGGCTGCGCGGCGAGGTAGTGAGCCAGGGACAGAGTAATGGGTTTCCGATCTATCGGCATTTGTGGCAGACCTTGGGGTCGGTGCAGCGGATGTTTCAGTGGTGTAATACGGCGGTCCTCGCCGAGCCGCTTCCTTACGGAGCGGATGAATATGTCAATCTTGAACTATATCTCGCGTGGCGCGGACAGGGCCTCCCAGTGGAAACCCCGGCGGTGCGACGGTGAGGCGAAGCTGAAAAGAGATCATAAAAGAGAAAAAAGGAGGACAGTGATGAAACGACGGATATGGTTGGCAGTGTTGGTGATGACGATACTCGCGCCCGTGCATGGCTACGGAGCGGATGCGAAAGAGGCGACGGAGAAAAAAGGAGACACGATGAAAACGACGGCTCGTCCCTCGCGGGCAATGGACGAGAGCAAGACCTTGTCTCCGGCGGCGGTCGAGTTTCTGAAACAGCCGTTGGCCTCGCAGTTAGTGACGATCAATCCCAAGGGGAACCCGCAGGTCACGGTCATGTGGTTCAAGTATGAGGATGGGGCGTTGTTGTTCACCACGACCACGGATCGCATCAAGTTTCGCAATATGCAAAAGGACCCACGCGCGACCCTCGCCGTGGTCGATCCCACCAATATGTACAAATGGGTGATCGTTGACGGCAAATTTTCCGTCGATCCCCGTGACCCGGAGGCGTTCTACCGTGGCCTCGCGGAGCATTATCTCACCGGTGAAGGACTGGAGACGTGGAAAAAGAGCGCGCAGATGGACAAACGGACGGTGTTGAAGCTGACGCCGACGCAAGTGCGGACCATGGGCTTGGCGAAAGAATAAGGAGACAATAATGAGCACGCATTTGACGAAAGACCAACAACAGAATGCCAGTGGACGCCGCGTATTCCTGAAAAGCCTGAGCCTGGGAGTCGGCGGGCTCGCGGTCGGCTCGCTGTCCAGCCTGGCCCATGCCGCTGAGCAAAGCGGCACCAGCGCCGCTCCGACCGATCCTGCTGATCCTGGCTTATTCGCCACCATGTTTTCCTTGCGCTCCATGCGTCGTCTCAAACCGGACCCAATTCCAGAGGCGACCCTGCGCAAGATTATTGAAGCCGGGGTTCACGCGCCCAGTGGCGGCAACCGGCAAGAGTGGGGATTCATTCTGGTGCGCGATCCTGAGCTGAAACGGTTTATCCGCGACCGTTACCTGGCGACGCAGCAAGAGATGGCCTCCTCACAACCACCACTGAACGAACTCCCGCCCGACCGTCAACGCGCGCGCAAAGCGGGCCTGTACCTGTCCGAGCACATGCACGAAGCTCCGGTCTTGCTGCTCGCGTGCATGGCCAAGACCTATCCCGCGTGGAAAGACCATGTCCGTGGTAGCACGGCGACCGTGCATGCGTCGATCTACCCAGCCGTGCAGAACATCCTGTTAGCCTGTCGCGCCCACGGAATCGGCGCGACGCTCACCACGACCCATTGCATGTTCGAGGAGGAGTTGAAGCAGAAGGTGGGGGTGCCGGAAAACATGGAAATTTCCGCGTTGCTGCCATTGGGTTTCCCGAAGGGCAAGTTCGGCCCCACGAAACGGAACCCGGTGGACGAGGTGATTTTTTGGGATCGGTGGGGGAATAAGAAGGCGTGAGGACAAGGGAGGCGGTCAGCTATCAGCCTTCAGCGGTCAGCCAGATGGAAACTCGGGCTTGCTGAAAGCTGACCGCTGATTACTGATAGCGAGTTGTTTACGAAAGAAGGAATTATGCCACTCATATCATTGAAGGACGCAACGGTTGTTGTTTTAGGCGGGAGTTCAGGCATTGGACTGGCAACCGCGCAGGGCGCGCAGGCCCAAGGGGCGCGCGTCATTATCACTGGCCGTTCGGCGGAGAAGCTGCACGCTGCGCAAGCCGTGCTGGGCAACTCGGCGCGGACGGTCGTCTTGGATGTCGCCGATGAAGCGGGGACCCGCAGTCTGTTTCAGGAACTCGACCATCTCGATCATATCTTCATAACGGCGGGCACGTTGGTGCGTGATACGCATCTGTCGCCGGAAAGCGCGACCCTCCGTCCGGCGATGGATACCCGCTTTTTGGGCGCGTTGTACGCGGCCAAATACGGCGCACCGAAGATTCGCGGTGGCGGGTCGATCACCTTCATGTCTGGGACAGCCGCGCGCAGACCGTTGAGTGGGGCCGCGGTCGCTTCCGCTTCCTGTGGCGCGGTGGAGTCGTTCGCGCGCGCACTGGCGATCGATCTCGCGCCGATTCGCGTGAACATCATTCAGCCGGGATTTGTCGATACGCCTTTGCTTGATGCACTGCTGGGGAGTCAACGGAATGAAATTCTCGCGGCGGCCGCGGCGCGCCTCCCCGTGAAACGTATCGGCACGGCGGATGAAGTCGCGGATGCCGTGCTCTTTCTCATGCGCAATGGCTATGTCACGGGCATTACGCTAACGATTGATGGCGGTGGGTTGTTAGTGTGAGTGCGGGTTAGAATCCTACAGAACGGAGGCAACCGATGCTGAGCCCTTATCGCGTGTTGGATCTCACGACTGAACGTGGCCTTTTATGTGGACAGATTCTTGGCGATCTCGGCGCCGATGTCATTAAGGTCGAGCCCCCAGGTGGGTCTCCGGCTCGTCAACTCGGCCCCTTTTATCAAGACCAGCCGCATTCCGACCGCTCCCTCTTTTGGTGGTCCTATAATCGCAATAAGCGTGGCATCACGCTCAATCTTGAGAGCCCCGACGGACAAGCGCTCTTGCGGCGACTGGTCACGTCCGCGCATTTTCTCATTGAATCGGACACCCCCGGCGCGCTCGCGCGACATGGCTGTGGATATGCTGATATTGCCACTCTCAACCCAGCCCTGGTCTATGTGTCCATCACGCCTTTTGGACAAGATGGCCCCAAGGCGAACTACGCGGACAGCGATCTGATTGTCCTTGCCGCTGGGGGGCCGTTGATTCTCACTGGCGATGAGGATCGGGCACCCGTCCGAGTCGGCGTGCCCCAGGCGTATTTACACGCGAGTGGGCAAGCGGCGGTGGCCGCGCTCATCGCCCATCGTGAACGGCAACGGTCTGGCCAAGGGCAACATGTCGATGTGTCGGCCCAACAAGCCGTGGCGCAAGCGACCCAGTCCAGCATTCTCGCGGCCCCACTAGGAGAGCGTGATTACGAGCGCATCGCCGGGGGCGTCAAAATGGGTCCGGTGAAAGTCCGTCTCGTCTGGCCCGCGAAGGATGGGTATGTGTCGATCGTGTTCTTGTTCGGCTCCGCCATCGCCCACTTCACGCGCCGGTTCATGGAATGGGTATGTGAGGAAGGATTCTGCGATGCGGCCACGCGCGATCAGGATTGGGCCGCGTTTGGCAGTATCTTCATGGGGAACCCAGAAGCACTGAAGGAATACGACCGACTGGTTGAAGTGGTGTCCCGTTTCACCGCGAGTAAAACCAAAGCGGAACTCTTGGAGGTCGCGTTGGAACGGGGACTGTTGATCGCGCCGATCACCACGACCGACGAAGTGTGGCAAAGTGAACAACTGGCCGCGCGTCAGTACTGGCAGCCTCTCGACCATCCTGAGTTGGGGAAGACTGTCCACTATCCTGGCCCGTTCGCGAAGTTCAGTGCCGCACCGCTCAAATATCGTCGGCGTCCCCCCACGGTTGGTGAGCACAACCGTGAGATGTACGTGGGAGAACTTGGGTTGACCGAGGGACAATTCGTTGAACTGCAAGGCAAAGGGGTGATTTGAGCGTCGCAGTGACAAGGAGTGAGAAGACTATGGCAACAGAGCTACCGCTGACTGGCATAAAAGTTCTCGACTTCATGTGGGCCATCGCAGGTCCGGGCTCGACCCGGATGCTCGCGGATTACGGAGCGACGGTCGTGCGCGTGGAAACGAGCCATCGCTTCGATGCCTGCCGCACGGTGGGCCCATTCCACAACGGGCGACCGGGAGGCGAGAGTTCCGGGCTGTTCTACAACATGAACGCGGGCAAGCATCCGTTTTCCGTCGATCTCTCGAAACCCGAAGGGCGCGCGATCATTCTTGATCTGGTGCGCTGGGCGGATGTCGTGACCGAATCGTTCTCCCCCAAGGCGATGCAGGCGTGGGGGTTCGATTACGCATCCCTGCGCAAGGTGAAGCCGAACATCATCATGCTGAGCACCTGCCTCATGGGGCAAACGGGGCCGATGGCGAAGTTCGCGGGCTTCGGCAATTTGGCCGCCGCGATCGTGGGCTTCACTAATCTCGCGGGCTGGCCGGACCGTCCACCGGCTGGTCCCTTTGGCGCGTACACCGACTATATCGCGCCGTGGTTCAATGCGGCGGCGATTCTGGCGGCCTTGGAATACCGCGACCGCACCGGACAAGGGCAGTTGATCGACCTGTCACAAGGCGAAGCGTCGCTGCATTTTCTCGCACCGGCCTTGTTGGACACACGGGAGAATCAGCGCAAGCAAGAACGCAACGCGAATCACGATCTCAACTATGCGCCACATGGTGTATATCCCACTACTGGGACCGACTGCTGGATCGCGATCGCCGTGACTACCGATGACCAATGGC
>JABFSC010000189.1 GCA_013140885.1 Deltaproteobacteria bacterium
GCCATGGCACTAATGCACTCATACAGCACCTCCGTTGTGAATTTGCTTCTTGACCATAGCAAGAGACTTGCCGAGAGCGGGGGCTGCCCTCGCTGGGAGTTTCCCCTTGCGTGACGGAGCATTGGCATTAAAGTGAAGGGGCCGCGAAATTCCCTCTCCCGGCTGGGAGAGGGCTAGGGTGAGGGGGATCAATTGATTTTTTCCTTTATTTTTCCCGCTACACCCCAATCCGGTGCCAATCATGTTGCGCCTGAACTTCATGTCCTTGCGCGGCGGAGAGGGGCAGGACGTTCATTCCAGTCTTTGCGATTTTGCCGCACGATTTCTTCTCACCGATAAGAAATGTTGTCGTCACACCCGTTTCTCCCGCGGCAGCACGACAAAGGCTGGCGCTTTTGCATGCTACCAGACGAGCCACTCCGGTTTCACAAGCAGTGTGACGCCGAGCCCGCTCATCACGATCCCACTGAGGAGCTTCAACCACCGCCCCTCGCGTTCTTGCAATTTGCGGCGGCTCAAGGTCACCACGCCAATCAACAGCAGGATCGTGTCATCCAACATGTAGGCGAGATTGTACAGTCCCAGGTACCCGTAATATACCCACCACGGCAGTTGCCGCAGTGTGAGCACGTGAGTATAGACCGCGGGGAAACCGGCGGTGCACAGCAGTTCAACCATGTTCACCAACACGGCCAGCGCGATCACGCTGACCAGGGAACCGGCAACGTTTTCCGCCTGGATAATGCGCCGGACGCGGGCGTAGATCCCTGGCTTGGCCGAGTCCGGGATGGACAACGACACGCCCCGGCCCAAGGCGAAGAAGTCCTTGCTATTCACGAGCCCGACGACCAACGCCACCACGCCAAGGATCACCTGGGTGACGCGCGAGAACCCCACGGTCAGAAAGACATTGAGCCACGCCGCCATGAACGCGAAATAGACGAGGCCACTGACCAGGATGAAGACGCCGCCAATCAACAGCATCTTCGCGCGATCACGCAGATTCACGAGCAGCGACAACAAGAAAAGCAGCATCCACATCGCGCAGGGGTTGAATCCATCAAGCAGGCCGATGACCACCGTGAAGAGTGGCAATCCGAACGTGTCCACACGCAGCGGCCCAAGCCAAGGGACCTCGATCTCGTCCTCGGTGACAGGCGGTGAGGTTGGCTCGGAGACGCAGGTCGCGGACGTATCAGGGCCACAGACATTGGCCGCGCTTTGCTTGGTGGGTGGTAGTGCCTTCAGCGGGGTATCAAGCAAGGTGCGCAGCCGCAGTCCGGTGGTCGTGTCGCTGTGATAGCCAATAAGGAGGGTGCCGCGCACCACAAACGCCGGCACACCAATCACTCCGCCGCCGTGCCGCGTCACGAGATCGTGCAGACGAGTGAGGGCAGTGGCGTCTTTCTCTATATCGTGTTCGACAATCCGCAGGTGGGGACGTTCGCGTTGGAGTTCGGTCAGGAAGCGATGGGCCGCTTGGCAGCGAGGACATCCGGCGCGGGTGAAGACTTCAATATCCGCTTCCATGACAAGCGGTTCCGCATCTGCTGTCGGTTGCGGCAACCAAAGAACCGTGGCGAGCCACACGGTGGCGAGCCACACGGCGATGAGTAACACGATGGGGGTTTTTCCGCGTTGGGGCACAGGTACTCCCAGCAAAGGGGAGACCGCTCACACAATGAACGGATCCACGAAGTTGAGGTAGCCTTGCCGCCCGTTTTGCTTGGTCCACCGGCGGATCGATTTCTCAATCCGCCGCAAACAAGCGAGGAGTTCGTCAATCGTCAGTGCCCCTTCATCCGGGATGGGCTGTCCCTCCTGGTCTATCACGCCGGTGCGCCCCAAGCGGAGGTCACACATCACCTTGACGGAATCGAACACGTCTCGCGCGCGCGGGTCAAGACGGAATTGTCGTGGTGCGCGATGGCTCTGCTCACTGCGATACAGATTGATCAATGCTTCCAGCGCGTCGCTGACATGGACATCCAGCAACGAGCGGTCCTGGCGATAGACTTGGATAATGCCAAATTCCAGGTTTTGCAGCACGTCTTCGTATTCTTCTTCGAATGTCATAACTCCTCATATATCGGTGTCGTCTTGCCGGTCGGCTGGAATATAAGGGATGAAGTCCTTCCGGTAGGCGATCTCTTGCGCTTCTCTCGGCATGCTACGAATGTCGACTAGGAGACCATTGACGGAAAGCGTCCACACCAAAGGATTGCGCTCCAGCTTACTGGGAAGAGTCCAATCTGGGTGAAATTGAAACAACCCAAGCAGCGATCTCACTTTCTTTGCTTTCGCGCTCCCTGAGCTCGCGCTCACCCCAAAGGCTTGACACAAATCTTCCCCACGCAAGTGGGGGGTCTGGCTTTTATCAAACAGAAAATTCACCGCGCCTATCGCATACGCGATCCCAGCCGCCCAGGTATTGACGTGTCCCGTTGCCAACGGCGATGGCCTTTTTCGGCAGAGTGCCGCCGTGGCATAACGGAAAAGCTGCGCGTACTCACTATTCAAGTGTTCCGCGGCAACTTGGTCGGTGAACTCCACGATACTCTCGTACGTCGATTGCATCGTCGGTGGGACCTTCTCGGACTTTGTTGTTTTCGCCATTTCACGTTCTCGCGAGGAAAAGGTTTTTCATTGTTCAAGACTCTCCAGCAATGCCGCTTTTCTGTGTTCCAGGCCGGCAATTTGCGTGCGCAGCTGCCGCAATTCCTTGTTGATCTCGGCTAATTCGTGCGTGAGCTGCTTCTTCTTCAGATAGTGGTCACCATATTTTTCATCCACCAGTGCTTCAACTTCCCGGCGGATCAACCGGAAGAAGGGGTTCCCGAAGACGGAATTCATACGATACTGAAGTTTGCCCTCTTGGATGGCCTGAATAATTTCCTCTTGGGTGAGCCCAAATTCCTTGCGCGCGGACTTGTCACTGAACGTCGCGCCCTTTTGCGCCCATGCGGAAGGTGTTTCTTCAAAAGACATCTGTTCTCCTCACTCTGCGCGGCCACGTATCAAACCGCGCCTCCACAAGCCAGCTCGTCACTCCCAGCCTTGCGAATTTCGCCGCTATTCTTCCCACTTTCGCGAAGACCGTCAAGCAAAACCGCTGTCGGCTTTCGTCAGGGTCAGCCGGTCATCACCCTCACCCATCCACAACAGATTCACCCGCATCTCGAAGGCGTGGAAACAGGCGATGCCATTGAGATCACCGGCACGCCTTCGCTCCGCCTCGCTGGCAGTCCCGAAATTCCAGGCGGGCAAGCGACCGTCGCCTTGGCCGTCAATATGATCCCGCGGGTCCTGCATGCGTCTCCTGGGCTGCATACGATAGCGGACCTCCCCGTACCCGCGGCATTGCTTGGTGATGTGCGCATGCGAGTCCGCCCAGGATTTCAGGAGGCCCATCGTGGCTGAACCCATCGCTCCCGGCACGTGGGTCGAACTCCACACAATCGTCCTCTCTCCTCGTGAGCGTGCTCCACAGGTTCCGGAGGACACCAATGTCGAACTGTGCCGCGCGCACGGCCTGACGGTGACCGGCGTGACCAAAGGCACCGCGGGTCACCCAGAGGTTGCCCAGGCCATGATCCGCGGCGGTGTGACCTCGATCGGCGAGTCGCAACTGGACAACATTGAACGACTCACACAGGCTGGAGTGCGGATGCCATACCTGCTGCTCCGGCTGCCATCCCTGGCCGAAGTCGATGACGTGGCCCGCATGGTCGATATCAGTCTCAATTCGGAGTTCGCGGTCCTGGCTGGACTGTCGCGTGCGGCCCTGCGACACCAGCGCGTGCATCAGGTGATAGTGATGGTCGATCTCGGCGACTTACGCGAAGGCTTGTGGCCACATGAGGTGGTGCCGTTTATCAATCAAGCGGTCTCCTTACCAGGGATTCGTATCGTGGGACTGGGGACGAACCTGGCGTGCTTCGGCGGCGTGGTGCCGAACGCGGAGCACATGACGCGCCTCGTGGCAATCGCGACGGACGTGGAACGTGCGTGTGGCCTGGCACTGGAGTGGATTTCTGGCGTCAATTCGAGCGGACTCAATCTGCTCGCGGCTGGGTCGATGCCCACGCGGATCAATCACGCGCGCATCGGCGAAGCGATCTTGCTGGGGCGGGAGACCACGCATCGGCAGCCGTGGCCGGGCACCGCCCAGGACGCATTTGTTCTGCACGCGGACATCCTCGAACTCAAATGGAAACCGTCCGTCCCGATTGGCGAGCGCGGTGAGAACGCCTTTGGCCAGCTGCCGCCTGTGGCGAACCACGGACTGATGGCGCGGGCGTTGGTCAATATCGGACGGGAGGAGGTGCCGGTTGAAGGACTCATGCCCTGTGACCAACGCCTCACGATCCTGGGCGCGTCGAGTAGCTATCTGGTTGTCGATATGACCGCCGCGGCGGACTGCTATCACGTCGGCGACGAACTCACCTTTACCCTCACCTATGGCGCGCTCTTGAGTGTGATGACGTCGGCGTATGTCCAGAAGCGCCCGTTGTGGAACGATCCGCCGCTCATAGCGACACCCACCGAGACCTGACGGATGTCGATCACCCAACCACGCGCCTATCACCTCACCAAGGCGGTCATCCATCTGGATCACCTGACCCACAACCTGCGGCTGTTGCAAGCGCAGGTCGGCCAGGTACCACTCTGGCCGGTGCTGAAGGCGAACGCTTATGGTCACGGGGCGGAGCTGATCGCCGCCCACTTGGTGCGGCTGGGGTATACGACCGTCCGCGTGAGGGATCGTCATGCTTCTCTCCTGCTTCACTTTGAGTGGATAGTGACTACGCCGGGATTGCCTCGAGGATCGATAACGGGCTCGGCGTTGTCGTGATAGTGGCGAGTTGGAGCTTCGCCTGCGCGAAGAGTTGCCCGAACTCTTCCCGCGTTCGTTCCCGGCCTTCGCCGAAGATCATCATCAGCATGTCCATCACTTTGCCAGGGTGCGGAACATTGCCCAGAGGAACGACCGCATCAATGACCAGTAACCGCGTGTTGGTGTCCATCGCTTCACGACAGCACCGCAGGATGCGGACGCATTGATCGTCACTCCAGTCGTGCAGGATGCGCTTGAGCACGTAGGCATCACCGCCTTTTGGGACGGACTGGAAGAAATCTCCCCCGACTGTTGTCCACCGATCGCCAAACTTCTCTTTGGTCAGGTAGGTGGGAGTCTTCACCACCTGGGGTTGGTCAAACAGGATAGCACGGAGGGTGGGACAGCGCTTGAGGATTTCGGCCAAGAGGCCACCTTGGCCGCCTCCAAGGTCGATGATGGAGTCGAAGCGCGAGAAGTCATAAGCCCCGGCAATCGCCGGATTCTCGGCGGTAGCGAAGTTGGCTAACCCACGATCGAACCATGCGTGGCACTGCGGATGGAGGCCCAGGTAGTCGAAAAATCCCATGCCCTGCTGTCGATGAAACGCCGCCTCTCCGGTCATAACGCTGTGGCGCAAGGCTCCCACCGCGTTCCACCACGACCCGTCCCCGGTCACCTCGCCACACAGGAGAACGCCTTCTCGCATCGCTCCATCCTGGAGCAGGACCGCCGCTGGCGTCAGCACGAAACGTCTGGGCGACTCTTCGGCGAAGACACCATGCGCCGCCAGCGTGCGCAACAGCCGATAGAGGGATTCCTGATGCGTGCCGGTGGCGGACGCCAACTCCTCAAGGCGCCGCGCCCCGTCTTTGAGCAAGTCCGCAATCCCCAACTCCGTAGCCACGTACAGACTCCGGGATACCAGATACCCTAACGCCATGCCCATAATGAGGTCCACCGGCGAGGTGTCCGAATGAGTCTCCATCATTTCCCGCGGTACGGCCATAGTTCCCTCCTGTGACGATGCGCGTCAATGCCTACAACAACCTCTACGAAGCCACCGGGCTCATCGGATTTGACGTCATGCGAGTCCTAACACCACCACGCACCGCGAGCCGCCACGCTATTCCTTAATGTCCTTTTGGGTTAAGTAGAATCCCAACGTGACCGCGATGCGGTGGCGCGGATGGATCACGCCGCACCGTTCTCCGCTCGCTGCTTGAGCGCGGCGGCAAACTCGACGAACGACGGTTGCAGGTCGGGGATCGACCGCGTGATGAGCGGGGCCATCAACCCGGAAAACACTTCCCGCATACCGAACACGATCCCGCCGTCCGTCGGCGTGATCGTGTAGGTGCGCACGCCCTTGAACAACCCCAACGGCATCCCGCCGGTCCAGACCATGCGATGCGGGGGAACAAATTCACTCACCCGTACGGGAAATGCTCGGCCGGGACTGAGTTTGGTGTAAACCTTCAACTTGCCGCCCGGTGAGATCGATCCCTCGACCTTCTCGATTGTCGTGTTCCACTCCATCCACTTGGAGCCATCGGTCAAGATGGCCCAAACAACTTCCGGGGGCGTGTGGATAATCGTCGATACGGCGAATGATTTCATTGTGCCTTCCTGATAGAGGTCATTGGTTGTCTTCTTCGCCGAACGCGTAAGCTCACCGCGCGCTGCCCACGCGCACCCTTTCTCTGGTTGCTCGGTGTCGAGGAGCACTGCCTAGCACTATGGCCACAGCTTTACCGATTTCTCATAGTAGCGACAAGTCTCCACAAGTAGACGCTTGTTGTTTTCATCAGTCCGCCAGCGGTAGTTTCTTGTTATACTATGGTCCTCCCCTTCTCCGGTCGGGCGAAGCACGCGAGGCTGGTTGCTCTTCCTCTTCGGGTGGACCCAACAACGGACATTGAATCGAAATCAGCTCCGACCCGGACTCAAACAGTTCGGACTTGATGTCATGGACCAGCCCCCAGGCTTGCGCTTCTTCGGCATTGAGCGTGGTGCGCGCCAGCATCGCGTTGGTGATCTCCTGCACCGATTTGCCCGTGCTGACGGCAATCACTTTGGCGACGTTCT
>JABFSC010000662.1 GCA_013140885.1 Deltaproteobacteria bacterium
CATTTCAATCGCGCGGTTGGAGATCACCTCGTTAGCATTCATGTTGGTTTGGGTGCCGGACCCGGTTTGGAACACGACCAAGGGGAAATGGTCATCCAGTTTCCCGGCGATGACTTCATCGGCGGCACGCACGATGAGGTCCACTTTGTCTTTCGTCAGCTCGCCCAGCTCACCGTTGGCGATAGCCGCGCCTTTCTTCAGCACGCCCAGCGCGCGAATGATCGCGCGGGTAAAGCGAAACCGCTCGACGCCAATCGGGAAGTTGTTACGCGAGCGTTCGGTCTGCGCCCCCCAGTAGCGGTCGGTGGCGACCTCAATCGCCCCCATGCTGTCGGTTTCGATTCTTACTTTCTTTTCAGCCATGACTTTTCTCCGTTTAACGCCAGTGGGGAAGATGCCTCGAAAGCCTTCAGCGGTCAGCTATCAGCTTTCGAGAAAAAGGGAGGGACGCCCTCTACTATCTCCGGCTCATTATGATGAGGAAGCCAGGCAAAATAATCGAATTTTTCTTGCCTGGCTGACGGCTGAGAGCTGACCGCTGAAGGCTTCTTTACAACGACACGATGGTCACCACGGCATACAGCGCGCACAACAGCGCGGCACCGTAACAGACCACCGCGACCGGCATCTGCAGCCCGCGAAAGCCAACATCATAGAGGACGTGCCGAATCCGATGCGCGCAGTGAAAGAATGGCAGCGAGAGCAACGCGAGCAGATAGAGTTTGGTCAGCGGGTTCGACACCAACGCGCGCATGGAGCCACGCGTCACCCATCCCATCGGTTCGGCGATACCGGTTATGAAGATATGCGCGGGGACAAGCATGGCGGCAATCATGCCCCCAGCCGAGAAAAGGGACCACCAGAAGGCTTCTTTATACGACTTGGTCATCGTCATCGCTTAGCTCCACAAGACAATAAAGATAATGGTGAGAGACAATCCGATCCAGCCAGCGTAATGAGGGCCAATGATCAGTCCATCGGGCACCTTTTCCTCGCCACGCCGGACGATGATGACCTTCGGGGTGAGGTTAAACCAGGTCGCGCTGTGATAGATCGCCGCGATCAGCGCCACGACGTGAAACAATATCCACAAGAACGAACTCCGGCCATCCAGGAACTGGGTGTACTCCCCAACGTCCCCGCCCAGCTTCGCGAGCTGACACAGGTAGAAAACCAGATACAGCCACACGAACACCGCCGTCGCTTCACGGCACATGAAAAGGATGTAATTGTTTTTCGCTAACCACCAGGTTGACGAGATTGGACGCCGATAGCTCATCGCGACCCCCATGGCATCAGAACGGATTTTACGAGATCAATCGCCCCAGCCGCCTTCTCTTGTTGAATAGCGCCCGCTGGGTCCACATCCTTCGGGCAGACAACCGAGCACTCACCGACGAACGTGCATTCCCAGATCGCTTCGTGGCTGAAGACGACATCCTTGCGCAGCTCCTGCCCCTCATCCCGCGTATCCAGGTTATAGCGATGCGCGAGCGCGAGCGCAGCGGGACCAACGAAGTCAGGTTGGATGCCGTACACGGGACAGGCGGCGTAACACAGCATGCAGTTGATGCACATGCTGTACTGCTTGAAGTTGGCGAGTTCGGCTGGGCTCTGGCGGTATTCGCCTTCGGAAATCGGCTTCTCTTCCTTGCGAATGATCCACGGCTTGACCGACTTGAGCTTCTTCATAAAGTCGTCGAGGCTGACGACCAGATCTCGCTCAACCGGAAAGTTGGCCAGCGGCTCGATTCGCACCGGGTTGGGATAGTATTCCTTGAGAAATGCCGCGCAGGACAAGCGCGGAGTCCCATTGACCATCATCCCACAACTGCCACACACACCCATGCGACATGACCAGCGAAACGAGATCGACCCATCAATCTCGTCCTTGAGATAGTTGAGCGCATCCAAGACCACCCAGTCCTCGCGGAACGGGACCGTGAAGCTCTGGAAGGTCGGTTCTTTTTCTTTTTCCGGTCGATACCGGAAGACCTCTAAGGTAATGGTCCGCTCAGCCATTATTTTTCTCCATAAGTGCGTTCAGCCGGTGGCCAATTAGTAATGACAACGTCCTTGTACTCAATACGCGGAGCATCAGAGGTGCGGTAGGCAAGCGAATGGGTGAGGAATTTTTCGTCGTCACGTTTAGGATAATCAGAGCGCTGATGCGACCCGCGAGACTCCTTGCGATTGACGGCGCTATGGGCAACCGCCTCGGCGATGCCGAGCATATTCTCCAGTTCGAGGGCTGTCGTCAGCTCGGTATTGAAACAGTTACTGCGGTCGTCGATCGTGAGGTTCTTGAAGCGATCCTTCAATTCCGCGATCTTCTTGCAGGTGTCTTGCAGCGGGCCTTCTTGTCGATAGATACCGGCCCCGGTTTCCATCGTCGAGTTCATCTCGGTGCGAATGGTGGAGATGCGCTCCTTGCCGTCCATTTTCGTGAGGAAATTCTTGCGAATCCGGTCCTGTTCGTCCTTCGCTTGCGCTGCCAGCGCCGTGGTGTTCACTTGTCCGTGCTCTTTGGCGAACGCCGCCGCATGGCGACCAGCCCGGGCGCCAAACACTAAAATCTCAACGAGTGAGTTGGAGCCTAAGCGGTTGGCCCCGTTAATACTGACGCAGGCGCATTCGCCAGCGGCGTAGAGCCCCGCCAATGAGGTGGCCGCGTCAATATCGGTGTGGACGCCGCCCATCATATAATGAACCACCGGACGCACGGGAATGGGCTCGTACACCGGATCAATCCCCGCATAGTTCTTTGACAGTTCGCGCACGAAAGGAATTTTCTTATCGATCTTTTTCTCGCCGAGATGGCGAATATCGAGATGGACCACATCGCCGTACGGCCCAGGAATCGTATTGCCCTTGTCGCGTTCTTTCATAAAACACTGCGAGAGTTTGTCCCGTGGGCCCAACTCCATCGTGCGGAGTTGTGGATGACGCGGATCGTTCACGTCGAGCGGCTTGCCGAGCGCGTAGTCCTGGAGGTAGCGATAGCCATTCTTGTTGACGAGGATTCCGCCTTCGCCACGGGCCGCTTCGGTAATAAGAATTCCCGTACCGGGTAATCCGGTGGGATGATACTGCACGAACTCCATATCCTTGAGTGCGACCCCGGCCTGATAGGCCAGCGCCATGCCATCTCCGGTTTTGATCGCGCCATTGGTGGTAAACGGGAAAATGCGGCCACCGCCGCCTGACGCCAGAATCACGGACTTCGCGAAAATCGGCTGCATCAAACCGGTCTGCATTTCAATCGCGACAATGCCCTGGCAGCGACCGTCCTCAACTAACAGTTTGGTCACAAACCATTCGTCGTACCGTTTCACCGATTCATATTTGAGCGAGGTCTGAAACAGCGCATGCAATAAGTGAAAGCCGGTCTTGTCGGCGGCGAACCAGGTACGCTCGATGCGCATACCACCGAAGGGACGCACGGCGACATGGCCGTCGGGCTCGCGGCTCCACGGACAGCCCCAGTGTTCAAGCTGAATCAGCTCGGACGGGGCCGCTTTCACGAACAGTTCGACGGCGTCTTGATCCGCTAGCCAGTCCGCCCCACTAATGGTGTCCTTGATGTGTTCTTCGATGCTGTCATTCTCTTTAATAACCGCGGCGGCTCCGCCCTCCGCGGCAACAGTGTGGCTCCGCATCGGATAGACTTTCGAGACAATCGCGATGTCGAGTTTTGGATCGGTTTCAGCCGCGGCAATGGCCGCGCGGAGTCCGGCTCCTCCACCACCGACAATCAGGACATCATGCACATGCGCCATGCTTCGTTCTCCTCAGTGTTCATCATCCGTGTTGTATCAGGAGACCGCGTGCTCACGCTTTTTGTGCGAGGACGTTATCCATCGCCGTCACCAATTCCTGAACGTGGCTGACGGAGACTTGCATCTCGCTCTTTTCCTTGTCACTCAACCGCAACTCGACCACGCGCTCAATGCCACCAGCACCAATCACGACGGGCACGCCAAAGTACACGTCCTTAATGCTGTACTCCCCTTCGAGGTAGGCCGCGCAGGGAAGAATTTGTTTCTTATCAAAGAGAAAAGCTTCGGCCATTTGGATCGCCGCCGACGCGGGCGAATAGAAAGCGGACCCGGTCTTGAGCAGCGCGACGATTTCCCCACCCGCTTTGCGGGTCCGATCTTCGATCGCTTCGAGACGAGGGCCAGGGATCAGTTGTTCCACCGGCTGGCCACCAACTTGGCAGTAGCTCCGCACCGGCACCATGTCATCGCCATGACCACCGAGCACCATCGCGGTGACGTTGCGCACCGAGACGTGTAACTCCTGGGCGATGAAGGTCCGATAGCGAGAGGAATCCAATACGCCAGCTTGTCCAACCACGCGATTTTTCGGGAAGCCGGTCACGCGCTTACAGAGTGTGACCATCGCGTCCAGCGGGTTGGTGATCACAATGACAAAAGAGGTTGGCGCATATTTCGCGATATTTTCCGATACATCGCGCATGATTTTACAGTTGATGCCCAAGAGGTCATCTCGGCTCATCCCGGGTTTACGGGCGAGACCCGCAGTCACAATGCAAACGTCCGCGCCTTGAATATCGGTGTACGAGTTCGTCCCCGTGAGGTTGATGTCATACCCCTCGATCGGTCCGGCTTCGACGATGTCGAGGGCTTTGCCCTGCGGTAGGCCATCAACGACATCGAACAGGACGACATCGCCCAACTGCTTCAGCGCGCAGAGATGCGCGAGGGTACCACCGATATTACCAGCACCAATCAGTGCTATCTTTTTCCGTGCCATTATTCTGTACTCCAAAAACGATTACGAATGAGGAAGTGATGCGTGGGGACAAGCCCTGACTTGATTCCCGCGCCTGTGGCGAGCCACCCGTGGCGAGGCCAGGGGAAAGATGCCAAAATTCCCCAAACCTGTCTAGGGCAGGCAAAGGGAGCCGCGCACGAAGTTCCGGCCCGTCATCATCAGGAATCTCCAGTCCGCCGTTTTTCTACTGACTACTGGCTACTGACTCCTAGCTACTGACTACTTTCCGCGCATACCGCGCCTGGCCCGTCTCGTACAAGTCGCCACCATGCGTATCATTGAGAACAACGAGCGGAAAATCCTCGACGACCAGACGACGAATCGCCTCGGTCCCCAAGTCTTCGTAAGCAATGACCTCAGCGTGCTTGATGTACCGCGCGAGCACGACTCCTGCCCCACCAACCGCGCCAAAATAGACGCACTGGTATCGTTGCATCGCGTCGCGAACAGCAAGAGAACGCGCTCCCTTGCCAATCATCCCGCGCAATCCCAACGCCATCAGTCGAGGCGCGTACGTATCCATGCGACTGCCAGTGGTCGGACCAGCCGAGCCGATAATCATGCCGGGACGTGGGGGCGATGGCCCAGTGTAGTAGATCACGTGACCACGCACGTCGATCGGCAGTGGCTGGCCAGCATCCAGAAGCGCCACCAACCGTTGATGCGCGGCATCACGCGCGGTGAATAATTCGCCAGAGAGACGGATACGATCACCAGCGTGCACACTCACGACGAGCGCCTCGGAGAGAGGAGTCGTCAGATGTTGGATGTCGTGTTCCGCCATACGAGGGAGCTTTGCTCAGAGCACCGCTTCTTGATGACGATGCGCATGACACTCGATCGTCACCGCCACGGGCAGGCTCGCGATGTGACAGGGATAGGTGTTGATATGAATCGCCAACGCGGTCGTATCCCCACCGTACCCTTGCGGACCGATACCGAGGGCGTTCGCGGCCTCGAGTAATTCTTGTTCAAGCGCTTGGAGTGCCGGATCGGGATTAGGGTCGCCGATCCCACGAAACAGCGACCGTTTCGACAACAGCGCGGCTTTCTCGAAGGTGCCGCCGACACCCACCCCGGCAATCAGCGGTGGACAGGCATCAGGTCCAGCCGTGCGAATGCACTCGATAATAAACTGCTTGACTCCCGCGATCCCTTCAGCGGGAGTACACATCTTGTACTTGCTGCGATTCTCACAGCCACCGCCTTTGGCCATAACCATGAGCGTCAACCGATCACCAGGAACGATTCGCGTGTGAATGACAGCGGGCGTGTTATCGCCAGTGTTCTTGCGTTGAAATGGATCACCCACAATCGAGGCACGCAGGTATCCTTCGATGTATCCGCGCCGTACGCCTTCGTTGATGGCGGTCTCGAAATCGCCACCGACAATATGCACATCTTGGCCAATATCAGCGAAGCAGATGACAAAGCCGGTATCCTGGCAGTAGGGCACCCGTTGCGTGCGCGCGAGATGGGCATTTTCCTTGAGGAGCGCGAGGACATCACGACCAGCGGGAGAACGTTCCGTGCGCGACGCCCGCTCAAACGCCGCGAGCATGTCCGCACCGAGGTTGTAATTCGCCTCCATGCAGAGTCGAGCAATCGTTTCGGTGATGCGTGGTGCTTCTATCGTCCGCATGGCGAGGTTCGTGTCGTCAAACAATGATCCCCCGCTTCACCACGGCCTCTGGCGCACGCACATACACGGGGACTAAGCTCTGAAGGTCATCAGCACCACCAACCTGAAGTCGCTCCCAGGCCATGCGCGCGATGATCGCCCCGCGCGGATGATGGGTCGTGATGGGCAGAATCTCCGCCAGCGCTCCACACGTGCGCTCAATCAATTCGCGATATGCCGTCGCCCCATCCCCCACAAAAAGACAGGGCTCCGTGATGCGGGCGAGAAACTGTTGTGGCAGCAGCACTTGGTCAGGCAGGATCTGAACGAGCTGCCCATCGTAAGCACGACGGAACAACGCAGCATAGATTTCGCCCTTCCGCGCATCAAGCAGCGGACACACGAGCCCTTCCCCTTCACTAACTGTTCGCGCCAGCGCTGCAAGCGTCGGCACCCCAACCACTTGCTGCCCCAGTGCATACGCGAAG
>JABFSC010000487.1 GCA_013140885.1 Deltaproteobacteria bacterium
CCGCGCAGCTTGAAGGCGGTCTGACCATCACGCCAGACAATTTCATCGCCGATGGTGACTTCGTGGCGATGCAAGCACGTGGGAAATCCACCACCAAGACTGGCAAGTCGTACAACAACACCTACTGTCAGGTGTTCCGTATCGCTGGTGGGAAGGTGCAGGAAGTGACGGAGTATCTCGATACCGAGCTGGTGACGTCGGCTTTTGGGAAGTAAGCGGCTGACTTCCAGGGGAGTCGTGTGAGCTGGAAGGTTTCCAGCTCACACGTTAGGGGAACTGAAGAATGGGGAAACCAACCGACGAGAAGCCCCAACTGCGCCGATTGTTGCGCGCGCGTCGGCGGAGTCTTTCTTCAACGGACGTGACAGAGAAAAGCCGCCTGATTCGCGAACGCTTGCTAGGGAGCGCGCCTTTTCAACAGGCCCAGGCCATCGTCCTCTACAGTGCCGATGAGAATGAAGTCCAGACCGACGCAATCTGGGACGAAGCCACACGACTGAACAAAGCTGTGTATTATCCCCGCATTTCCGCCGATAAAGCCAATCTCGAATTTGTCCGCCGCGTGCCAGGCCAGCCCCTCGTGTCAGGGACCTTTGGCATTCTGATTCCGCCCGGAGACGATCTCCTGACCAGTGTCTCCGCCATTGATGTCATTCTCACTCCAGGGGTTGGGTTCGATCTTGCGGGCCACCGCTTAGGGCGTGGCCGCGGCTACTATGACCGCGCTTTTCATGGCGTGCTCGCTGGTGCCTTGCGCATCGCGCTCGCTTACGAGAGTCAACTGGTCGATGTCATTCCCACGGCGGTGGATGATGAACCTGTCCATGCCATCGTCACCGAAACACGCTTCATTGGTTGCGCGGATTGCGGATTGCACGCATGACTCCCGGCGCGCGTCATCGCGATGCCTTGCGCTCGCCCTTGCGAACCCGCGGGTCTCATACTAAGACTGGGGAGTCGATAGGGGGCATTGGTGATAGCTTGACTGTGCACTGGGGGAACCACGACGGTGGGAGACAGCACGCACAGCCGTGAATGAGGAGGGGATTCTCTAATGTTGTGTGTACCTGGTGCGTTCGTTCGTTTCCGTGGCAAAAACCGCTGACGGTCAGCGCGTAACGGCCAGTCTGGCCGCTCATTCCAAACAACCGCGACGTTCTTCCTGGTGGCTCTCTTGTGTTTGCTGCTGCCACGGCAATCCTGGGGCATTATCGCCTTACGGCCAGATTTTGAGATCGAAGGGTTCTTGCAAGCGGAGAACATCCTGCGCACGCCGCAATTCAAGGACGCGCGCTTTATCATGCAGCGCAACACCGCGCAGCTCGAAGGTCGATACCACTTCATCCAAGAAGGCCAGGCGTTTGGATGGCTCTCCACCGGTCCGCTGGAAGATGCGACGTTCACCGTGATCGGGCGCGGCGTCTACGATTCGATCTACGATATTGGTGAACATTTTTCCGAGCGCTTCACCGCCCAAGAGAAAGAGAAGCGCAAGTTCGAGTACAAGCTGCGAGAATCGTACATGGACCTCGCGTTGCCGCCGTTGTCTCTTCGTATTGGTCGCCAACAAGTGGTGTGGGGAGAGACGGACAACTTCCGCGCGCTTGATGTCATCAATCCGCTTGACTTGCGCTGGCACTGGAGTCGCGAGGCGTGGGAAGACATTCGCATTCCGCTGTGGATGGTGCGCGCGATTTATGACATCGGCAAAATTGGCCCACTCGAGGAATCGTTTGTCGAAGCAGTGTGGATTCCGTGGGACTATCAACGCGGGAAAACCTCAACCGACCCCCGTCGTCCGTGGGCATTCTTTGGTTCAGGGCTACGGCAGCGCGCGAACTCGGTCATCATCAATGGCCAGGTCTATGATTTGCGTACCAACGTGTTCGACCGTAAACCTGACCGCTCGCTAGAGAGCAGCCAAGCGGGCATGCGCTTCAAGGGAATTTGGCGCGGGATCGATTTTAGCTTCAACTATTTTTTCACCTTTGGTGATACCGGTGTGAAGGTTCGGCCTGACCTCTCTCGGCTCGACACCAACCCGACGGCCTCTGGCGCGGCGGGCACGTTCACGTCTGGCATTAACCTGGTCAACGCGCGTTCGCATGTTATTGGCTTTGCCGCCAACTATTCGGAAGAGAAGTATACGCAATCGGTGTTTCGCGTGGAGACCGCGCTCGCGACCGGAGTGCCGGTGCGATTGGGGCGCACGGCTGGCCCATTGCCCGCGGGTCTTGATCCGGACAACAATCGCTACGAGACGGCGAACCGCACGGTGGTTATGCTCGCGTTTGATCGACCGACGTGGATTCGTCCGCTCAACAAGCTCCGCACCTTCTTTCTGTCCGGGCAATTCTTCTGGCGGCACTATCTGGATTACAACAAGTTCTATCGTGGGTCCTCCTCGGTTCGTCACGCCGTCTTGGATGATCGAATTCTGCCGAACCGTTTTATTGGCGTGAATACGGACCGCATCACGGAAGATGAGTTTGTGATGACCTTCTCGGCTTCGACGAGCTACGGGCCGGGTGGGCTGTGGCAGCCGCTGTTCGTGACGGCCTACGACCCCAAAGCCACGGCTGGGTATAATCGCCTCTCGGTTGATTATCTCTTCTCCAATCACATCATTCTGCGGTTGTCGCAAGATATTTACTGGGGGAAGTCCTACGAAGGACCGTGGTCGATTGGTGATCGGTTCGGGCGTTCTGGTGATAATCGCAATGAGACAATCTTGAGCGTGATTTTTCAGTTTTAGATGCGGAATGAGATAGCCGCTCGACTTCAAGGGTTCTTCTTTGATGCTTCGATGGCCTACAGCGGTTTGCACTTGGCTGAAGAGATGGCCTTCAGGTTCCCTCTCCCGGCTGGGAGAGGGTTAGGGTGAGGGGGACCGACGATAGTCTCTTCACTCGTATGAGAACCGCTGCATGCTTCACAGGCGCAATGTGTCCAACAACGCCTTGGCCTCTTTCAAGTCTCGCGTGTCAAACCCTTCGGTAAACCAGTTGTAGAGTTCGGATAACATCTGGTGCGCGACTTTCTTTTCTTCTGGTGATCGCCACAATGCCAGCCACGCCAAGCGCGTGGTGGCAAGCAACTCGTACATCTTGGCTTGTTGCTGACGCGCAATGGCGCGAGCGCGGTGAAAGTATCCTTCTGCTTCTTTTGGAGAGATGGGCGGAGTGGTCTGAGAGTGCGGACTGCGAACGCCTGACTTGTGCTGCAACGTGAGCCAGCCCTTGAGGCTATACAGTACGGCTTCCTGGTATCGCTCGCTAGTTTCCTCCACCATCGCTAATCCTTCATTGACTGCCGCAAGTCCTTCTTCTTTTTCTGTCTGAAGGTCCCACTTGCTAACAACAATGGGAAATCGTGCGTACGTGGGACCTCCAGTAGCGTTTCGTTTAATTTGCCACCTTTCATAATCCCGCCCAATGAGCCGTACTGCCGAACGCGATCACGCAAAGACTTGGTGTGGTGCTGCTGCGGACTCACTATGAATCTCCTTTTAGCTCCGCCAAAACCAATCACGAAGTTCCTTTGGTGCCGAACTGTGGCTATGGCACTGACCGTTTTACGCCCTTTCATGTCGGCATCGACATAATTGGTTGTGAGCGTGGGCCGTGGCAGGTGAACCGGCTTGGCGGGGTATCGTTTATTTCGAGTCGCAGCATTGCTCCGGCGCGGAATCAGGTCTTCCCTGGCCGCTATGAGTTCGACCGCTCGACTATGGGCATTGAGGTCGCACGATTGCTGGGAACTGAGAGCCGTACTTCGTGTTGATTGCAATTCGACTACGAGATTTGTAGGGTGCTTCTTAATAGCACTTCCTTCTGGGAGAAATGCAGATATGGCAATCCAGCCCTTATATGATGATGTTCTCCAGCAAGTCGAACGACTGTCGGTGGAGGAACAAGCGCGACTGATCCAAGAAGTGCGCGAGCGATTACAAGGATTCGGCATGTGGCATGACCGTACGGACATGGCTGACCCTGAACTCTACGTACAGCGTATTCGGGAGGAAGAGAGTCGGCGTCCAGACGGAACGCTCAAGACTCCCGAAGAATTTTTAGCCGAGATTGCTGCGTGGGATGAGTGAACAACCGTGGGATCAGGTGACTTCTGTTGTAGTAGATACAGGAGTGTTCATTGCCTGGTTTCATGGAGACCGGTGGGCACAGGAGTTTTTTCGCGGCGCACAGCGGGTCGTTTACTATGCGAAAGTGACCAGGAAAGAATTACTGCGAGAACCTATTCGGGCAGCGGAAGCCCTTCGTATTAAGACTTTCCTCTCCCGGTTTCGTCAGGTGAGTCCTGACGATCACATTGCCGCACGATTCTCCGACCTCCTGCAAAAATACGCCCATCTTCGTAGGCATCCATCTGATGCCCTGATTGCGGCCACAGCGTGGAGTCGCAATCTTTCCTTGCTGACCGCGAACGTACGACACTTCGCTCCGATCGAAGAAATTACAGTCACCCGATTTACTCCCGGGCCTTAGATTCGTCTCCGTGTGGCACGCATTCTTTTTGCTCTCTCAATCACTCAACGGCACAATCGCCCGATCACTCACTGCCCCAATGCTTCCAACACCGCCTTGGCATTCTTCAACGGCTCGGTGTCAAACCCTTCAGTGAACCAATTGTAGAGTTCGGATAACATCTGGTGCGCGGCTTTCTTTTCTTCCGGTGATCGCCACAATGCCAGCCACGCCAAGCCCGTGGTGGCAAACAACTCGTACATCTTGGCTTGTTGCTGACGCGCAATGGTGCGCGCGTGGTGAAAGTATCCTTCTGTTTCTTCTGGAGAGACAGGCGGAGTGATTTGGGACTGCGGACTGCGAACGCCTGACTTGTGCTGCAACGTGAGCCAGCCCTTGAGGCTATACAGTACGGCTTCCTGGTATCGCTCGCTAGTTTCTTCCACGATTGTTAGTGCTTCATTGACTGCTAGAAGTCCTTCTGCTGATTGTCCAACAAGCCAATGTGTATGGGCTAACCCTACGAGAACAAGTGAATTAACTCTCCCTACGCTGTGTACGAAAGAGTCATTCTGCTCCTTACGTAGAGCGATCCCTTTCTCACTGTTCCCGCCAACGACCCAGCTAAAGCCTTTTCTCAAGTTTGCAGTTGCCAACCACAAGGGGAACTCGTGTTTACTCGCGACCTCTAGTAGCAGTTCGTTTACGTTGTGACTTTCTTGTATATTGCCGCAGAGGAAGTGCAGTTCAGCAAGGAAGTCGAGCGCAAACGCCAGGGTGAAGGGATGGCCGAGTCTCTGGGCAAGAGAGAGTCCTTTGTTACTGAGTTGTAAGGCTGTGTTAGGATAGCTAAGTGGCCATAAGGTCTCTGCGGTTTGTCGCAATGCCGCGACTCCGGGGTCTACTGATGTGTAAAAAGTTACGAGAGCATGGTGGTGTTGTTCATCATACAAGGGAATTGCGGCTTCAAAGTGAGTCTGGGCAGCAGTTAGCTCGCCCAACGATCGCAACACAAGGCCGAGGGCAAGATGAGCCGACAATAGAAAGGCCACATCGTCAGCACACTGCGCGATTTGCCTCATTTGTTGCCCCAACGCATGGGCAGTGTGATACTCTGAACGGGAGTAATGAAAATTGAACAAGCCAAACAGTGAGGAAAAAAGCTGTAGCGTCTCAGTGTGGTGCTGACACAATTTCTGCGCTCGGGAGTAAGCGTGTCCTGCCTCCGGCGCTCCTAACCCTTTCGAGACCGCTTCCACAGCCCCCAAGGTGAGCTGCAACTGAATCTCTTGCTCGGTCCGTTCTGGTGTATCCGGCAATGACTGGAGCAAGTCTAGACCATGCGTGATGATTGTCTTGGCTTCCTGATGCGCTGCACGTTGCCAGGCAGTTTGACCTGCGGTTTGTAAATAGAGTACCGCACGGTGATAATCTCGTGCCCGTTCAAAGTGTAGCTCGAGCTCTGTGGCGATGGTTCCTGCTTGCGACCCATATCCCTGTTCTAACCGCTCACCAACCTGTTGATGTACTTGCACGCGACGGCTGGGAGTCACCCGCTCATAGATCACGTCTTGATACAACGCATGGCGGAAACTGCAGCGAGCGCTGATTGTTCCGTCGGGCCATTCGCTTGTGCCGCTGCCACGCAAGAACTGCTCTCGTCGGACCAAACTTGCGCAGTGCGTTTCGACCGTTGCGATATTGGTGGTTAGACTCGGAGCAAGGGTCGCTGCCGTGAACTCCATGACTGCCGCACTGGCGACTTCTAACAGCTGCTGCTCTTCCGGCGGCAAGTGGTCGAACTGCCGGGCGATCATTTGCTGGATGGAGAGGGGAATGCTCACCGCTGGATCATTTCCCATCTCATAAAAGTTGGCATCCTGGGTGAGCAGGGCATCGGTCACGTTGACCATGAACAAGGGATTGCCTTCGGTGCGGTGGTGGATTTGATGGGCGAGCGTTGGTAGGGAGACGATCCTACTACCCTCACCCTGGCTCCCTCCCTGGGAGGGAGAGGGAAACGCGAGCCGCACTGTGAGGTATTCTGCCACTGCCGCTTCGGTCAGGAGTGGGACAGATACTTCTTCGCACAACTGGTGGCTTTGTAACTCCTGCACGGCTGAACGCAGAGGATGCCTAGCGCGCAACATGTCCACAGGGCGATAGGTGCCAATCACCAACAACCGAGCAGGTTGTCGGCGCCGGGCCAAGAAGGCCAGCACTTCCACCGTAGACGGATCACTCCAGTGCAAATCTTCGAGCACTAGCGCCAGCGGGGTCTCGGCGGTTAGGGCTTCCAGTAGACATTATCGGGTTTAAGTGGGACGGAGCGAACTAAATACGTCGAAAGTGGGGAGGGGGTGTCGGCAACTGACGCGGAGATTGTGCAAACCGCAGGCAATCTCCATGACCAGATCCGAGATGTCC
>JABFSC010000143.1 GCA_013140885.1 Deltaproteobacteria bacterium
TCCGCGGCACGCATGCCAGCGGCGCGCAGGGCACGGCCACTCAGTACCAAGGCGGCATTGCCCGCGCGCAGGGCACGAGCGGCGGCATCAATATCACTCGAAGTTGGAGCGGTCGGTTCGGGAATTTTGAGCGGAGGAAGTATGTTGTCCACCTCGGCCCATTGCACGTCACCGGGGATAATCAGCGTGCCGGGGCCACTCGGCAGTTGCATGGCTTGGGCGATGGTGAGCGCCATGTCCGCCGCCGCGGTTTCTGGTCGCGTTGAGGTATGGACGAATTTTGACATGGGCTGCGCGAGGGTCGCGATGTCGGAGGTCAGTGGCGCATTGGCGGCGATGTGCCAGGTCGCGTGTTCACCGACGATGGAGATGACCGGCGTGTTGGCTTTGCGGGCGTTATGGAGGTTGGCGATGCCATTGGCGAGACCAGGGCCGAGGTGCAGCAGCGCTAACGCGGGCGTGCCGGTGATGCGCGTGTAGCCATCGGCGGCTCCGGTGCAGACGCCTTCGAAGATGGTGAGCACGGAATGGATAGCGGGGTTTTTATCGAGCGCTTGGACGAGCGAGAGTTCGGTGGTGCCGGGATTGGCGAAGCAGACCTTGATGCCAGCGGCGACGGCGACGTTGAGAATGGCTTCCGCGCCGGTGATTTTCTGAGCGTTGGTTGACATGGGGTTCCTCCTGCTGCGGGGGAAGGTAGAGGGTGAGTGATGGAGCGTCAAGCGGTGAGAGGCCACTCACCAGTGCCAGCGTCTTGGGGATCGCGGAGTAGGGGCGAATAATCATTCGCCCCTACTCCGCTCAGAATCCACCGCCCGCCGTTCTCGCGGGAGTTCCCTCGCTCGAACAGGGGAGGGGACATCTTTTGCCGGTTTGCTATGCTGCGCCTCGGCGCAACTGACGCTCTGGAGGAGAGACCCTTATGGCAACATACGATTCATCTGACCCACGCGAATGGCCGCTGTTTGGCATGCGGAAAACATTTATCTCCGAGGTCGCTCCTCCCCAGGAGCACGCGGGCCCAGCGTGGTGGTTCGCTTTTCATCGTAATCGTTTACTGGTGGAAGTCGTGGAAGATGTGGTGCGGGTGCCGTATCGTGAACGAGTCGAAGAGTTGGGAGTGACAGTCGTCCAACGACACTACTTGGGTCGATACGATGGCGTGCCTTGTCATGCGGTGGACTTGGCCGATGAGGCGCTGCCGGAAGGGATGGGATTCAAGGACCTGCGGCAGGTGTACGGGCTGCTGGAGGAAGATTTGTTTGTCCTCGGTGGCCGTGCCGTGCAGATTGTCGAGTGGGATCGCACGCACCAATTTTGTGGTCGTTGTGGCAGCCAGACCGAATCCAAGGAGAAAGAACGGGCCAAAATCTGTCCCAAATGTGGACTGCATTGCTTTCCGCGTCTATCGCCCGCGATCATCGTCGCGGTCGAACGCGGCGACAAGATTTTATTGGCCCGGTCCTCGCATTTTCCACGAGGGTTGTTCAGCGTGCTCGCGGGCTTCGTGGAGCCGGGGGAGACCATTGAGGAATGCGTGGTGCGCGAGGTCAAGGAAGAGGTCGGCGTCACCGTGGGCAACATTCGCTATTTTGGCAGCCAACCTTGGCCTTTTCCTAATTCGTTAATGATCGGGTTTACCGCGGAATATCTGAGCGGCGAGCTGGAGCTTGATCCCACGGAAATCGCCGAAGCCGGATGGTTCCGCGCTGACGCGCTGCCGAACATTCCTGGACGGATCAGTATCGCTGGCCGCCTCATTAAATGGTTCCAGGAAAAGTCTCAGGCGGCCCGGTAGAGCCGGGCACGTCATGGTTGAGTCTGTGTTTCTTCGTCTGGCTGACTGCTGAGCGCTGAGAGCTGAACGCTTACCGTTTTCATAAGGAGGGACGCTATGAACATTGGCATTCTGATGACCGCCACCGCCCAGAGTGGTGACCTGGCCGCATACGCGCGGAAGGTTGAATCGTTGGGCTTTGATTCGCTTTGGATTCCTGAACATCCCGTGATTCCCGTGGGCCACAAGACGCCTTTTCCCATTGGCGATGGCAAACTGCCGGAGCACTACAACCGCTGGGCGGACCCGTTCATCGCGCTGACGGTGGCGGCGGCGGTGACGAATACCATTAAGCTCGGCACCGCGATCTGTCTGTTGCCGGAGCGCGAGCCGTTGATGACCGCGAAGGTGATCGCCACGCTTGACCACTATTCCGGTGGGCGCGTGATTATTGGCGCGGGCGCGGGGTGGTTGCGTGAAGAGACCGAGGTGATGGGGGCCAGCTTTCGTTTGCGATGGAAGCGAATGCGCGAGATCGTTGAAGCGATGCGGGTACTGTGGACAAAGGCCGAAGCCAGTTACGAAGGAGAGACCGTGCGCTTTCCCGCCGTGCGGTGCGAGCCAAAGCCAGTGCAAAAGAACGGGCCGCCGATTTTGCTCGGCGCGCATGGGCCGCAAGCGCTGGAGCGGGTGGCGCGGACGTATGATGGGTGGCTGCCGCTTGTGCATGATCCCGCACAATTCAAGAAAGAGTTCGCCGAGATTCGCCAGCGCGCACGTGCCTTCGGACGCGACCCGGATGCGTTGCACTGCACGACGATTGTCGAGCCGTCCGAGAATGGTCCCTCGGTCGATGATCTGAAACGCTATCGTGACGCCGGGGCGCAGCGTGTGATTGTCTTTTCGCAGCGCATGGGCACGGAAATCGCCGATGGCAAGGGCACGGAGTGGATTACGCGAGTCGCGCCGGTGGTCGAGCGCGGACAGCATGTGTGATGATCGCGTGAAGTTCGAAGTGCCATTGCTCGGCTGGGAGAGGGACTACGGTTCTTATACGAGTGAAGAGACTATCATCGGTCTCCCTCACCCTAACCCTCTCCCATCCGGGAGAGGGAACCCAAAGGCCACCTCTTCAGCCAAGTGCAAACCGCTGTAGGGTGAGGGGAATCACGTCGCTTTCCCTTGCGCGAGACGAAAAGACATGTGATAGACGAGGAACGATTGCTGAGGAGGACAATTATGGCGATTAAGAAATTTTCGAGCGCGTATTATGTGGTGGGCAACATGGACCAAGCGGTCTCATTTTATCAGGACACGCTGGGCATGAATGTGAAGTTTCGCGATGGGAACCGCTGGACGCAGTTTGATGTGAATGGCGTGGGTGTCGCGCTCGCCGACCCCAGTGAAGGGTCCGTGCCACCGGGTGGCGGCGCGACGGTCGTGCTGGAAGTGGATAATCTACTGGAGATGCGCGAGAAACTCACTAAAGCCGGAGCGCAGGTGAACCCCATCGTCGATATGGGCGGCCACGGCAAATACTTCACCACCAAGGACCCGGCGGGCAACATTGTGCAGATATTCGCTCGCTCATGAGGTCCTCCCTTACGGTTAACGATTAGTAGAAGAATAAATAATCCAGTGAGATCGCGCCGGGGCCGAGGAGGAAGAACATGGCGAAGAGCACGGCGAGGTTGATGGCGTACTCCGCGCCCGGCGGGTTGTTGAGAATAAGATAGCCGCCACCTTTGTGACCGGTGACTGCGGCAATGACCATGTTGACGGTCAATGCGAGAGCGATGGGGCGAGTGAGAAATCCCAGTGTGAAGAGGATGCCGCCACCAAATTCGATGACGGTGGCAACCCAGGCATTGAGCAAAGGGTTTGGTATACCCAAATCCTTGAGCCAGCTTGCGAAGGCGGGAACCCCACCGGGGTTGGTTGGGTGAAATCCGAGTTTCCCGAGGCCGTGGACGACAATACAGCCACCCAGAGCGACTCGTACGGCAAAGAGCGCGAACTCCAAGAGCCAATCTGGATACGATAAGAGCAATGTTCCGAGCACCGTTTTTCCCTCCCCCGCTAGAATGGCTGGGGATCATAGTGTAACTCGCGGTGCTGGTAAAGGGAGGATTGAAAGTGATGAGCAAAGGTGTCGGCTTTGTCGCGACCATTGTGATGCTCGCCATGATCGGTGGCGATCGAGTGGGGCTGGCGCAAGACCATGCCCACGATGCCGAGGTGTGGAAATGGACACCTGAGCAGATTCAGCAACAGGTGAACAAGGTGCGAGCTGGGAAAAGTCTGAAGCCGAAACAATGGCCCAATGGCGCCAAAGTGGCGGTGAGTCTTTCCTTCGATTTCGACACCGAACCCGTCTGGTTGGGATTTCAGAAACAACCGAGCCCGTCCTACATGTCACGTGGCGAGTATGGCGCGCGGACAGCGATGCCACGCATTCTCGCGTTGCTGGATAAGCAGAAGATTCCGGGGACATTTTTCATTCCAGCGATGACCATGGTGCTGCACCCTGAACAGCTTCAAGAAATACTGAAACGGACCCAACATGAGATTGGGTTTCACAGCTACGTCCATGAGAATCCCCTGGAATTCAAGGGCAACGAAGAGCGTGAGACCTACGAGAAGGCCATGAAGATCGTGGTCGAGAAAACGGGGAAACGACCAGTAGGCTTTCGCTCCGCCGCCTGGGACCTCACTCCGCAAACGATACAGATTGTGAAGGATATGGGGTTTTTGTATGACAGCAGTATGATGGCGGACGATGAGCCCTATACCCTGGTCGCCGAAGGGACGGACTCGGGGGTGATCGAGCTGCCGGTCGAATGGATTCTCGATGATTGGCCGTACTTTCAGGTGAGTTGGGCGAGCCACCATGTGGGTCTGCGGACGGCGGACGAGGTGTATTCGATTTGGTCTCAGGAATTTGACGGGGCATACGCGGAAGGCGGGACGTTCATTCTCGTGATGCACCCACAAGTGATTGGACATCGCCATCGGATGCAAATGTTGGAGCGACTCATCACCTACATGAAAAAGAAACCTGGAGTGTGGTTCGCGACGCATGAGCAGATCGCGCGGTACGCGCAAGAACAAGCAAAATAATCGTCAACAGTCAGCATTCAAGAAGGAGGGATCACCATGAGTTACGATTTGTTGGTGAAGAACGCACGGATTTGTGATGGGGCAGGCGCGCCGATTTATCAGGGGTCGGTTGGCGTCAACGCTGGAAAAATTGTCGCGGTTGGGGATGCCGCAGGCAGTGCCACGCGAACCATTGATGCCGATGGGTTGGTTGTGGCTCCCGGTTTTATTGACATCCATACGCACTACGATGCGCAGGTTTCGTGGGACCCGTTGCTCACCTGCTCTAATTGGCACGGGGTGACTTCGGTGCTGATGGGCAATTGTGGCGTCGGAGTCGCGCCCTGCCGCCCACAAGAGAAGGAGATCGTGTCGTGGGATTTGGTGAATGTTGAAGCGATGCCGCAGGATGTCCTGCTCAACGGCGTCGCGTGGGACGAATGGGAGAGTTTTCCGCAGTACATGCAGGCGATTGAGCGACGCGGCGTGGGGTTGAATGTCGGATTTCTCGTGCCGCTGTCCAGCTTCCGCTATTACGTCATGGGAGCCGAGGCGTCGGAGCGTGAGGCCACGCCGGCGGAACTCGAGCGGATGGTGCAACTATTCCGCCAGGCGATGGACGCTGGTGCTTATGGGTTTTCGCTCAGTTTGCTCAATCAGCATATTGGGTATCAAGGGAAGCCGTTGGCGAGTCGCATGGCGACGAAAACGGAGTTGTGCGCGCTGGGACGAGTGATGCGCGAATTGGGTCGTGGGGTGATTGAGATCGCGTTGACCCGGAGCGTGAGTGTGTTGACGGAAGAAGAGCTTGATCTGCTGGTCACCATCGCCACCGAGAGCCAACGTCCAGTGACCTGGCTGGGGCTGTTGGGGCGATCCGATATGCCGTGGGTCTGTCGGACAGCGCTTGAGCGGCTTGCTCCTTTGTTCCGCCAGGGGCTGCGTATTCCGCCACAAGTGACGCCGCGACCGATTCAACAATACTATACGTTGAAGGTGCCGTTCATTTTCGCGAGCCTGCCGTCGTGGCGAGAGGCATTCAACCGCCCAGTGCCGGAACAGATCGCGTTGTATCGAAACCCGACTTTCCGCGAGGCGTTCCGCCGTGACCTCAAGGTCGGTGGCGCGATCTTCACCAATCAGTGGGACCGGGTGCACGTGGTCCGAGTCGAGAAGGAGCATAACCGGCGTTACCTCAACAAGAGCATCGCGGAAATCGCGGCGCTGTGGGAGCGGGACCCGATTGATACGATCCTTGATCTGGCGATTGATGAAGAGCTGGAGATGGGCATCACACTATCGGTGATTAACACCAACGCCGACGAGGTGCGCGAGCTGATTACGCATCCCGACGTGCTGATTGGTTTGTCGGACGCTGGGGCGCATGTGGATCAACATTGTGATGCCGGAGTGCCCACCTATCTGCTGGGTGAATGGGTACGGAAACGGCAGGCGTTGACGCTGGAGCAAGGGGTGCGGCGGCTGACTTCGGAACCGGCCGCGTTTCTTGGCAACACGCAAAAGGGCACTCTCGCGGTGGGAAAAGACGCCGACCTGGTGCTGTTTGATCCCACGACGGTTGGGGTACAAGCGCCAGAGTGGGTGAACGATCTCCCAGGGGGCAAGCCGCGCTTGATTGAGCGGGCTTTGGGGGTCGTGCATACGATTGTGAATGGGGAAGTGGTCGTCACTGAAGGAGAGTATCAGGGCGGGTTGCCGGGGCGGATGATGCGGCCCTGAGAAAAATCAAAAGGCAAAAGGCAAAAGGCAAAAATGGGGACAGTCGGGGGGTGCGCTTCGCGCACCCATCCCATCCGCCCATTTGTTTCCTGTCTCTTCCCAAATCCTAAATCCCGAATTCCCTTGACAACTTCCCGCGGTCTGGCGTATGAGGCGTAGACTGAACATTCACTCAGGACGTTATAGATTGGAACAGAAAGGCATCGGCGCGTGAAGACTCCGTTCCTGCGTAAAAAACGCAAACCTACCTCGCAAGTGACCGACGAGAAGCGGTTACTGGAAGGGA
>JABFSC010000176.1 GCA_013140885.1 Deltaproteobacteria bacterium
CTGAGTGTTTTCACTTTTCAACTTTCAACTCTCAACTATATTCACAGTTCCCCGCGCGCCACTTTGATGAAGACCTCTTCAAGCGTGGGTTTCACGATCTGCACCTCGGCGATGCGGGCTCCTGTGTGCGTCAGTCGGCGGAGGACCGCGTCGAGTTGATGCTCCGGGGCGTCAAGCACATATCGTAAGGTCAAATTGGGGCCGAGTTCGGCTTGCGGAAGGCCATCGGGTTCTAGGAAAGTGGACACCTCGCTTCCCGACTGCATACGCACGGTGAGGATGTGGTGCGGAATCAGGCTCTTGATGTGATCGGCGGTATCAATACGCAGGATTTCCCCCTTGCTGAGAAACGCGATCCGCCCGCACAGTTCCTCGACTTCGTTCATGTTGTGCGAGGTGAAGAGAATCGTGGTGTGCTTCTCCTGTTGGAACTCTTTCAAGGCCCGCCGCGTTTTTTCGGCGATGTCCGGGTCCAGCCCGACCGTGCACTCATCCAACAGCAAGAACTCCGGGTCGTTAATGAGCCCTTTACAGAGTGTGACGCGCGTATGTTGGCCGGAACTCAGATATTGCAGTTTGTGGTTCGCGAGGTCCGTGATTTCAAACCGGGCGAGGAGTTCATCGATTTTCGCGTTGATACGCGCGACTCCGTAGATGTGACCGTAGACCCGCAAATTCTCACGCACGGTGAGCACGCCACTCAAGCTGGTGAACGCGGCGGCTACGTTCATGCGCCGCCGGATAGCGGTCTGATGGGCCGCGAAGTCCAAGTCGAAAATGCGGATCGCGCCACTATCGGCGAGAATGAGGCCCAGCAGGATGTTAATCGTGGTCGATTTTCCGGCGCCGTTCGGTCCAAGGAGCCCAAACACTTCTCCCCGCTCGATGGAAAAAGAGATGCCGTTGAGGGCATCGGTTTTCTCATAGCGTTTGCGGAGATCGTGAATGGCGAGCAACGGCATGATGCTGTTAAGGGGGAGATGGGAAAAGGGGGAAGCGGGGAAGAGGGGAAATGGGGAAGCAACATCACTGCTTTCTTTTCCGCCTTTTGTCCTTTTTTCCTCTTCCCCCTTTTCCCTTTCCCCGTTTCCCCCGCCTAGATGACATCCTGTTCTTTGAGCCGTATCAGGTCGTGCGGGGTCAGTCCCGCGAAGTGCGTGTAGATGGTTTCATTGTCATGGCCGACAGGGACCGAACCACGCCAGATTTTCCCTGGCGTGAGAGAGAACTTTGGCGAAATGCCGGTGCCTTTGACTTTGCCCGCTTGTCCATCTTCCCATTCAACGTGGACGTTCCGGGCTTGATAGTGCGGGTCTTCGGCGATGGCTTTCGAGGTCATGATTGGACAGCACGCGACTTGCGCGGCATTGAACACCTCAACGACTTCCGTCACCGGACGCTCGGCGACCCAGCCCCGGAGGAGGGCGTCAAACTCGATGCCTTCGATGGAATTCACATCGGTACAGGCGGTTTGCCATTTGGGGTCAGAGGGGTCCAGCCCCAAGACGGTACAGACGCGCGAAAAGACGGCGAGGCCCACCGCGCCAATCACCACCCAGCCATCCGCGGCTTGAAAGGCGTCATACGGTTGGAAGGCGGTGGCCTTGTTGCCTGACCGACCACGGACAAAGCCATCGGTGAAGTATTCCACCATCGTGCCGGAGAGCAGGCGGTGAATGGACTCGAACTGCGAGACATCAATCACTTGCCCCTTGCCGGTCCGTTGCGCGGCGATATAGCCAGCGAGCGACGACCAGAGACAGAAGAGCGCGGTGATGTAATCGGCGGTCCAGGGATTGGCGCGTACCGGCGGTTCGGGATCGGGAAAGCCGGTTTGATACATGAGGCCACCGAACGCTTGGCCGATCATGTCGTAGGAGGCACGTCCCAGATAATCGGGATGCCCAGTTTGTCCGTAGCCCGATACATGCGTGATGACGATTTTGGGGTTGACCTGGAGGACCACGTCATCGGTCAGGCCCCATTTGGCGTAAGAACCGGGCTTCGAGCTTTCCATCCACAGGTCGCACTGTTGAATGAGACGGAGGAAGACGTCTTTGCCCGCTGGTTTGCTCATGTCGAGAGACACATAGAACTCGTTCCGCCGTTCTTGAATCCAGGTAGTGGCGATTTTTCCCTTACCATCCGTGGTGGGGAGCTGCCGGCCCAAATGCCGCCACGCCGCATCGCCCTCGCCGGGACGTTCCACTTGAATGACTTCCGCTCCCATCTCCGCGGCTAATGTTGCCGCATAGGGTTGTGCAATGAGGCTCCCTGTGGATAGTATACGGACCCCTTGGAGGGGGCCAAATTGTTCAGGGAGCAATGAGGATGCGCGGTTTTCCATGTCTTTTCTCCTTGGGGTGTACAGCGTGGTTATCCCTAACGGAAATCGGGTGTGAAGGCAACGCATAACCGCGATGGTGACCAATCCATGTGCAGATGCTAAACCTTTTCCGCCCTTCGCCGATGCTCTCAGCAGGGAAGGGAAGAGCCGTCTCTTCTCTTTTGCCATCCTGAAGACGGAAGACCTACGGTGGCACGGGTCGCGCAACACTTATTCTAATGAGAGCCACCATGGTAGAGGAGAACGGAAACATGCACACCCCGCTTCGTGTCTTGGTTGTTGAAAATTCAATGGAGAAGGTCCATTTGTTGCTCGACGTACTCCGAAACGGTGGCTACGAGCCCACCTGGGAACGTGTTGAGACCGAGCATGACATGGCTATTGGGCTTGAGACGCAAGCGTGGGATATCGTGCTGGCCACTAATGCACTGCCACACTTGAACGCTCTTGCCGCCCTCCAAGTATTACAGACCCGAGGACTAGAGCTGCCCTTGTTTGTGGTGGCGGATCGCATGGACGATGCGGCGGTGGCGGCGGTGATGAAGGCTGGCGCGCGTGATTGTGTGATGAAGGAGAACTTGGCTCGGCTCATTCCGGCGATTGAACGGGAGTTGCAGCATACGCAAGATCGATACTTGCGGAAGACGCAAGCCGCGCATTTTTATACGCTGATCGAGAATTTGCACGATTTGGCCATTGTGATGACGGAAGACGGGACCATTCATTACACCAGCCGTTCGAGTGAGCGTATCTTGGGGTATCAACCAGAACTCCTCGCTGGGCGGAACTTTTTGACATACGTGCACTCCGAGGATGTGAGCGTCGTCCAACACGTGATCGGTCAGGCGGCGCAACAATCCGGGGCCACGCAGCTTGTCAAATTTCGCGTGCGTTCTTCCACGGGAAAGTGGCGACGGTTAGAGGTGAGTGGGGCCGCCTTTTGTGGAGAGAAGGAGCTTCTCAGGATTGCCTTGACCGCCCACGACGTGACCGAAAGCGAAGCGCAAATAGCCGCGCTCAAACACCAGTCGCTGCACGACGAGCTGACCGGCTTGCCGAATCGGACGCTGCTCGATACCGAACTCGCGGCTGCCGTGCGCACCGCGCACACCGGCGGAAAGAAAGGCATCTCCCTCCTGTATCTCGATTTAGATCGTTTCCAGGTCGTTAATGACACGTTTGGGTACCGTTGGGGCGATTTCCTGTTGCAGCAGGTCGCGCCGCGACTGCAGGGCGCGTTACGCAAGGCCGATACCGTTGCCCGGGTGAATGGGGATGAGTTTGCCGTGCTCCTCTCGAACATTGGGGATGCCAGCGGAGCGATCCGTATCGCGCGGCGGTTGTTGCACCTGTTGGAAGCGCCATTTCAGATTGAAGGACATAAGGTGAACGTGAGCGCCAGTATCGGCATTAGCCTGTGCCCCGAACATGGGACAGACGCGGAGACCTTGCTCCAGCGTGCCGCCCGCGCGGTTCACCAGGCCAAGCGCACGGGCATTGGGTATGCCCTGTACTCGGCTGAACAAGAAGAGCTGTATAATCCCACGCGGCTGCTCCTGCTGCACGATTTGCGTCAGGCCCCCGAGCAGGAACAGCTCCTCCTCCATTACCAGCCAAAGGTGGAAATGAAGTCCGGCGCAATTCATCAAGTGGAGGCGTTGATTCGGTGGCAGCATCCCCAGCGGGGTATATTACCGCCAGATGATTTTCTTCCGCTCGCGGAGGAATCGGGTTTGATGAGGCCCCTCAGTCAGTGGGTGCTGAACGAAGCCATCCGCCAATGCCGCGTTTGGGATCGGGACGGCCTCCATCTCCGCGTGGCGGTGAATTTGTCAATGCGCGATCTCCAAGACACGCAGCTCCCCCAGCGCATAGCAGGGCTCCTGACCGCGTGGGGCCTCGACCCAGCTTCATTGGAGGTGGAGGTGACCGAGACCGCCATTGCCGCCGATATGGAGAAGACGCGGCAATCCCTCGCCGAATTACATCAAATGGGGGTGCGCATTGCTATTGATGATTTTGGCACGGGCTACTCATCGCTCGCGCATCTGCGGCAACTCCCGGTGGATACCGTGAAAATCGACAAATCGTTCGTCCACGGATTGACGAAAAATGACAACGACACCGCCATTGTCCGAGCCACGATTGAGCTTGGGCACGACTTAGGACTTCAGGTGGTTGCCGAGGGAGTCGAGGAGCAGACCACGTGGGACACGCTAGCCGCGTTAGGGTGTGACCTGGTGCAAGGGTATTTGATCAGCCATCCATTACCAGCCGTGGCCTTGCAGGACTGGCTCAGTGCGGCGGGCGGACAACTGTCGCCATTGGTGACGACCGCGGCTTCGTCGCGACAGCAGGGACGCTGATTGGGCGTGCGCGTTGCCAGGCTTGATGCGGCTTCTCCCTTGACATCTCGCGACTGGCAAGGGAGGATGCCTCGGAGACTTTTTTTGGAATTATAGATTCATTATGGTGGACTCAACATCCGAGGCCAATCTTCCACTTGGGATTCTCGTTGTCGAGGACGACCGCGAGATTCGCGACATGGTGACCATGATGGTCAAGAGCATGGGCTATACCGTCGTCACCGCGGTGAATGGCAAAGACGCCCTTACCCGTCTTCGTGAGCACCCCATTGACATCGTTCTCCTTGATTTGATGATGCCGGAAATGGATGGCTTCGAGTTCTGTCAGAAGGTTCGTGAAGACCCCACCCTGCGCGATCTCCACATTATTATCACCTCCGCTCGCGATGCACTCGAAGATAAAGTACGAGGACTTGAATTGGGAGCCGCCGATTATCTGACCAAGCCCTTTAGTCTGACCGAATTACAAGCGCGGATTAAGGTCGGGGAACGCATTGTTCGGTATCAAAAGATGCTCCGAGCACAACAAGTCCAGCTCGAGCATCTCGCCCGTGAGGACGCGTTAACCGGATTGGCGAACCGGCGTCGGTTTGAAGAACGCGCGCGTGAGGAACTGATCCGGGCAGGTCGGTATCAACATCCCCTTTCCCTGCTGTTGGCTGATTTGGACCACTTTAAGGCGATTAATGACACCTACGGGCACCCGTATGGGGACCTGGTGCTGAAAGAAGTAGGCCAGGCCCTTGTTCGTCATTGCCGGTCGAGTGATCTGTGCGCGCGGTACGGAGGAGAGGAGTTTGCTATTCTCCTGCCAGAAACGCCACTGCCGGAATCCCAATTCGTCGCCGAGCGACTGTGTGCGGCTGTCCGTGACCTGCCCTTTACCCAAGGGGCGAAAGCGATTCTCGTCACCGCGAGCTTTGGGGTTGCCTGTTTTAGCGTGACCAACCCGCAATCGCTCGAAGAGTTAATGAAACAAGCGGACCAAGCGCTCTACGTCGCTAAGGATAAAGGGAGAAACCGGGTTGAGATTTATGATCCCGCCCTGAAAGTTTCTTGATACAAGGCGACAACCGTGGAATCTCTCTTCACCACCACGTTCACGCAGGAACATGGTGGTGAAGAGGAATAGGAGCGGGAACTGCATAAAACGTAATAGGTAACAGGCGCTCGCGAGGTGAACCGTGTCTTCCCTTTTACGTTTTATGTCTCACGTTTTCCATTACGCGTCGTAACTACGGAGCACTTGCCCTGGCAACCCACCTTGGTGCTCGCCATCGAAATAGAGAATCTGGCCAGACACGACGGTCGCTTTAATGCCCTTGGATTTGGCGACAAAGCGCTTGCCACCACCAGGCAGATCCCACACATACTCAGGGTCCTTGGCATCGACCGTATCGGGATCGAACAACGTGAGGTCGGCCACTAACCCCTGCGCGAGACGGCCACGTTTCGGAATGCCAAACAAGTCAGCAGGCACCGACGTTAAGCGCCGGACGCCCTCTTCGAGCGAAAGCACCTGATTGTCGCGCACCCAGCGCCCCAGCAAGTAGGTCGCATAGCCCGCATCGCACAGCATATCGACATGCGCGCCGCCGTCGGACAGGCCAATGAGGAACCGCGGATCGCTCACGAGATTCTTGACTCCCTCTGGCTCGAAATTGAACGCTTGCAGGTCGAACAGCAGTTCGAGGCGATCGGCGATGGCGAGATCAAGGAACGCATCCACCGGGTCCTTGCCCTGATCGCGCGCGATTTGCGCCACGGTCTTCTTGCTGGTGACATGCGCTTGCACTTCCGGGGTCTTGGCGTCAATGACACACATCCGGCCCCATTGGCCAGCAAAAATGCGCCGTTTGTTCATCTCATCGCGGAACGCCTGACGAAAACCGGGATCGCTGTAGATCTGAATCTGTTCTTCGACACTCTTGTTGAAGATCGGGTGCCACACCGAAAAGATGGCGAAGATGAAAGGATTGCGCATATTGAACTGAATACGCAACGGTCGACACGACACCTGCGGGACGGCTTTATTCCAGCCGAGAATCGGCTGAATCTTTTCTACCGCGTTCATGTAGGAATCCGGCTTCCCTGGCTTGTTAAACAAGGCCAGGAAGGTGACCGGGCGTTGGCTCTGATCCACC
>JABFSC010000493.1 GCA_013140885.1 Deltaproteobacteria bacterium
TCTGGGGCGATTTCGATTATCGTCGCTCGTGGCATAGAAGCTCCTCGCTGCTGGATCGAGTCGTCTCACAACTCTTGATGTATCAGGGAGTGCGCTTCTGTGCCAATCTCCTGTGGACTGATTTAGGCTACTGACTTGAGAGAACGAAGCGCATGTCGAGATTTCCCCTTGCCTTGTGGGGTGCCCCTTCGGCTCTTATCACCACATCACAAGGCCAGAGCAGTCCCCAGCCCGCCCCTTGCCGCCAATCCCAACGGGATTGCGCAACACAACCCAGGGTTGCGTAGCTACCCTGGGCTCCGGGCGCGGCGCTCAGCCCAGCTTCGGACGCGACTCCAAGCTCAGGCCACGGCCCGAAAAGGGCACAACCCCATCGGGGTTGGGGATGCGACGCGATTCCCAGCCCAGGGTTGGGGCAACCCTGGGCTGGCAGACGCAATCCCGTTGGGATGGGGAAGGGACCGCGCGGATGCCTTAATGGGGGTCGCCAGGACAAGAACTGCATCGGCTAGCGACTTCTCTCGCGACCATCCCTCAAAGCTGATACACCAGCGCTCATCTCCCGACGCATGGAATCATTATGAATGCCACACCACCCCCAGACGCGCCGCAAGAACTGGTGGACATCCGTCATGTCACCAAGTCTTTTGGCGAAAAGATCGCGCTGAACGACATCTCCTTCTCCGTCCCCGCGGGGCAACTCTGCGGGCTGCTGGGCCCGAACGGCGCGGGCAAAACGACCCTGTTTCGTCTACTCATGGGCATTCTCCAAACGACGAACGGCTCCCTGCTCGTGGATGGCCAAGATGCGTTTATTGATCGCGTCGCGGTGAAGAAGCTCGTCGGCTTCTTGCCGGATGAGCCGGTTTTTTACTCGTATCTGTCTGGTCGCGAAATCCTTGAACTGAGCGCCGCGCTCCACGGACTCGATGTGACCCTCGCCATGGAACGCATGGCTCCGCTCATCGCCCGGCTCCGCTTAGCCGACGACCTACAAGCATACGCGGACGAATACTCGCGCGGTATGAAGAAAAAACTGGGGCTCCTCCTGGCCCTGGTGCACCAACCGAAGCTGCTCATTCTTGATGAACCCACCAACGGCCTTGATGTCGAATCGACGCATCTGTTTTACGAGCTGATGCGCGAGGAAAGTCAGCGGGGCACCACGGTGCTGTTCTCCACCCACTTGATGGACCATGTCACCCAGTTGTGCTCGCACGCCGTGATTATCAACGATGGCATGCGGGTTGCGGCGGGTGCCTTAACCGAGTTGCGCGCCCTGTATGGAGAGTCCGTCTCCTTGGAAGAAACGTTCCTCAAACTCACCGCCAGACCGCCGCAAGCATGACCATGCCGACACCCCAATCGAGCCCTCTCTCGTTCTGGAAGACAGTCAGGCTACTGCTTAGTGTGGCGCGCCGTCGCGCCATCGGTCGCGGCAAGCGGCAACTCTCCCTGTTAAACCAACGCACGGAGAAGAACTCCTCCCTGGATACATGGGGTTGGTTGGGATTCGTGGCGATGACGCTGGCAATGGCGCTCCTCCACGCCGGTGCGGCATTTATCATCGGCGGCGCCGTCAATACGGGACAACAATTAGAAGTCGAGAAGCACGGGAAAATTGTTGTGGGCCAGCAACTGACAATGGCACTGCAATTTGCCGACTCTCTCCCCCCAGGAGAACAAGAGCTAGCGCGGCAACTGCTCGAAAAAGGGTACGCGCAGGAAGCCCGCCGTCGATCCCGCCGCTACGGCGGCCCAGCCGAGACGCATGAACGCCTGCTGCGTGATGCCGTCGCTTCCAATCGGAGTGGCGACTTTGTGGACATCACCACGGCAACGCCGGGAATCAAGACTCTCGCCACCAGCGGCGCGATGCCCGCTTTGCTCGGGTCGCTCCTGCTGGGCTTGTGGTTTGTCATGATGGTGTGTCAAGGAGAAGGGCTTGAACTGGACGTTCAGCGTCGCCGTCACCCGATGTGGGAATGGCTTTTCAGTCATCCCGTGTCCGCCCCCGCGATCTTCACCGCGGAAATTCTCGCGCCCATCGCCGCGAACCCCATATACTGTGGCGCCCCCGTGTTCTTTGGCTTTTTGTACGGGTCGATTTATGGCGCATGGCCGGGCGTCGCGGCAGGCGTGCTCATTGGCGTCCCCCTGACGGTCGCCACCGCGTCTTTCGGCAAAGCGCTTGAGATTGGCCTCCTCCTGCGCTGTTCTCCGCGTTCACGCGGGGCGGTGATCGGACTCATCGGTTGGCTGGGCTATGTCGCCATGATGCTCCTGATGATGCTCCCTCTCATGCTCAATTCCATTGGGGCATATTTCTGGCCCCTCACGATCATTCCTTGGCCCTGGCTATCCTGGATGATCGGCGCGCGAGCAGATGGGTCCTTCTCGTTACTCGCGGGCATGCTCGTCTGCTGGGGAGTCGCCCTGGGAATGATGACGTGTGGCGTGGGATTCAGCGTCTGGGGTGTCCAACGTGGGCTCATAAGCACTGGCGGCAGCGTGACCCTTGTCCCTGTGGTGTCGAGCACGGGCCTGCTGGCTCGCTTCGGGAGCGACCCGTTATATCGCAAGGAACTCCTCTGGTTTCTCCGCGATCGCAGTGCCCTCGTCCAGGTGATCCTGATTCCCGCGACCATGCTCGGCGTGCAACTCTTTCAATTCCGCGGGCTCTCGCACATGGCACCCAGTGCGTGGAATTATCTTGCTGGCGCGGCCATCATCTTGGGTGCCTATTTCCTGCTGATCTTGGGGCCAAAGTCACTGGTGTCCGAAGGACCAGCGTTGTGGCTTGCGTTGACATGGCCACGGGGGTTGGAAAATCTGTTGCTCGCGAAAGCGCGGTTGTGGTTTCTCCTCGCGAGTAGCGTGGTCGCGTTAGTGTTGGGATACGCGGCGCTCAGTTTTCCCGAGGACGCATGGAAGGTCGGGCTGGTTGGCCTCGGATGGGTGATCTTTGGCCGGAGCATGGCGGCCAAATCCGTGACGCTGGTGTCCGCCCCATCGTCATCAGGAGAGCCAGAGCCGCTCCCGCCTGGCCGCCGCTGGGCCACCACCCTGGGCATGTTCACGTTCGGCATTGGTATTCTCTCTGGACAGTGGCAGATCGCGATCATGGGGATCGTCTACTCATGGATGACCGCCGCCGCCATGTGGCAAAACTTCCGCGCGCGGCTCCCCTACCTCTATGACCCGTGGTCGGAAAAATTGCCTCCTCCTCCGACCCTTATGCACGCCATGATCGCCATCAGCGCGCTTGGAGAAGGCGTCTCCGTTATCACGGGGATAGCAATCGCCATCGTCGGACGAGACCACCTCGGTGCCACAGCGGCGGCGATGTATGGGCTGGGTGCCACTATCGTCTCGATCATTATGATGAAATTCCTCCGCGATCGTGACGTCGGCCTGAAGGATGTCTGGTACTGGCGAGAGCCTACACCAGCAGACGCGCCACTTTCGGACGAACACAATGATGTACAAGAAGGAAGCGGACGAACGACCATTGCCATAGGCATGGGGCTGATCGGTGGCGTGGTGCTGGGCATATTCGCGAAGGGCTATCTCGCGCTGATTCTCACCATTCCATCAGTTGCGGAAATGATGCGGACATCGCAGGAAACGATGTCGAACATTCCGAACATCCGTATGTGGTACGGCCTCATGGCCGTCGCGTTTGCTCCGCTGGCGGAAGAATATCTGTTTCGTGGACTCCTCTTTCGCGCCCTCGATCGCGAATGGGGAGGCAGGTGGGCCGTGCTTGGCAGCGCGGTCTTCTTCGCGGTCTATCATCCCGCCCTGTCCTGGATACCAGTGGGACTGCTTGGCGTTGCCTGTGCCTTGCTGTTTCGCAAGACTCGTCGGCTCGTGTCGGCGGTGGTGATGCACGTGACCTACAACGCTATTGTGGTGCTGAGTTAGCAACTGGCGACAGCTATTGGATAAAGGGTGCGACTCTCATGCGGACAGATTGCGGTGCTCTCTTCGGGACTGACATAAAAAAGGCGGCCCAGCATGGACCGCCCTTTTCGTCTTCATTCGCACCGTCGTGCAATGTCGCTTTTACGCCGCGAGCTGCCCGACCACTGGATCACGTTTCCCTGACGCGGGAAGCGGACGTGAGCCGGGTTTCAATTCAAAGGGACCAGGAAGACCGAACTCTTTCGCCATCTCGCGCATCGCGGGCAACACTTCCTCGCCCAACAGTCGTAGGCAGGTCATGCGATCCTGCAACGCCATCGGGCCGTGGTGATACCAGATACCAAAGATGCCTGGTCGCAGGGTCTCCAGCATGTAACGAATCCGCTTGAGCACAGTCTTGGGAGTGCCCACCAGGATCAATCCACCTTCTTGCGAGGACTTGTACCCTTTCTCGATACTCCGCTTCACTTCCTCCACGTCGATCTCACCTTGAGTGAAGCGCATGATTTCCGCGCCCGTGCGCGGATCGGTGAACGCTTTCGCCAGACGCTTGGTCGCTTCCTTGGAGTTGTAGCCCGGAGGAAACATCCATTCGGGACGAGCGAACGACCCGAAGCCGCCGCCGTACACAAACCCTCGACCCAGCTCCTGCGCTTTCTCTTCCGTCTCGGCCACGAACACGTTCTGTAGATAGCCGAAGTTCTCTGGCCCCGCCTGATAGCCTTCTTGCGCGGCCACATCGGCGTAGAGGTTCGACATCTCAATGGTCGGTTCGAGCTGCGTGGCCAACGCGACATACGGGTAGCGATGCTTGGCGCACCAGATCACCGTCTCCGGGCTGATGAGGCCGGGAATCCACATCTGCGGCATCGGCTTCTGCACTGGCAGCACCCACGGGTTCACATACCGATAGTGATAGTGCTGCCCCTCGTAGCGCCACGGGCCGGGCTTGGTCCACGCTTGGACAATGAAGTCATGGGCTTCGTTGAACCGTTCACGATTGAACGCGGGGTTGATGTTATTAGCGAGTTGTTCACTGCCCGCGCCGCGCACCCAGCCTGGCACCAAGCGACCGCCAGAAATCATATCAATCGTCGCCAGCTCTTCCGCCAAACGCAACGGATCGGCCACCGGTAAGGGATTGCCCAACAAAACGATCTTCACGCGCTTGGTGATACGGGCAAGAATCGCCGCCTCGACGTCCATGACCGAGCCGCCACAGAAAGGGGTTTGGTGATGTTCGTTGAGCATCACGCCGTCAAAACCCATCTCTTCGGCGTAGACCCGCTCATCCAGATACTCGTTCATGAGCACGCCGCCCTTGTTCGCGTCGAAGTATCTGTTGGGGATGCCGAAATAGCTGTTCTGGTTATTGATGATTTGATCTTCGGGGACGTGGAAATACATCCGTTCCGAGAACGACATGATATGCATAACGGTTCCTCCTTCCGGTTAGGCTAAAAAGCGTTGGACGCGTTCCAGAAACGTGGAGGTCTGCTCCACTTCTGGCCGATGTCCACAGTTATCCAACAATACGAGGTCCGAGCCTTTGATGGCTTCATTAAACAAATGCGCCGCACTCACCGGCGTGATTTTGTCCTGCTTTCCCCAGATGATCTGAGTGGGAAGGCCCACGACATTTTCAAGCAGATGGCCGAGGCTCGGATTGAACATATACGGCTGCCAGGCGACGCGTGCGGTTTCCGCTCGTGCGTCTTCCCAGGCTTCGAACTGCTCAGGGCTTTGCTCACCGCCGTAGAGTTTGGCGAACTCCGGGCTCAAGGCGATATTGTCCACGCTGGCGTCGAGATAGGCGCGCGCCGTCACGATGAACATATCCGCGATGTCGCCTTGCGGCGGACGAATGCCAGTGGGCCCGACGAGCACCATCTTGCTGAACTGTTTGGCATCACAGGCCGCCATCTCCGCCGCGATCCAGCCACCCAGCGAAAAGCCAATCACATCAACCGGACTCCAACCTTGCTCGCGAATCAGCCGCGCGTAGAAGCCCGCGAGGTCTCGAACGTTGCGTATCCATTCCACCCGTGGGCTTTTGCCGAATCCCGGATGCAAAGGAATCGTGACCGTGCGGTGTCGCGCCAAGTCCGAGTGCCAGCGGAGCGCGCCCGGATGTCCTAATTCTTCATGTAATACGAGTAAAGGTTTGCCGGTGCCGATTTTCAGTAGGGTCAGATCGATCCCCGCGACCTTAACCGTTTCCTCTCGCCATTCTTGTCCTGCCATTGGTCTCAATTCCCTCCATACGAAATTGCGGCTAGGGATAGCATGAGCAAGATGCCAAACGCAACCGTTGAGTCTGGGAGTCTCGGAGTCGGAGAGTCTCCTACGACTCCGAGACTCTCAGACTCCGAGACTCCCGAGACTCTTGGACTCCTAGACTCCTAGACTCAATTCTTCAATGAGCGCTTTTGCCTCTCGCAGGTCCCCTGTGTCAAATCCTTCGGTGAACCAGTTGTAGAGAGGAGATAACGTGGTGTATGCGACGTGAGGTTTGCCTTGCTGTTGCCACAAGCGCGCTACGCTCATGGTCGCGCGCAGTTCGAGGATTTTCGCTTCCTGTCGCCGTGCAATCGCAATGGCTTCCAAGAAACACGCCTCCGCCTCGGCTTGGAGACTGCCTATGAGAGACTGGGGTGCCTTTTGACTTTCGCCTGCTTGCGCCAGCAGCAGGTCGCCCTTCACGCGGTGGAATTCAGACCTCCACACCGACGCTTCATACATTTCCACGAGTGCAAGCGACTCAGCAATCAACCGCACCCCTTCGGCAACGCGTCCAGCGTAACCATAGTTTTCGGCCAACACGCAAAGATTCCCGGCGCTCGCGAGGTCCGCTCCCGTTGCCCCGTATGCCGTGATCCCTTCCTGTAGAAGCGCAAGCCCCTCATCGTATCGCCCCAAGCCCACCAAC
>JABFSC010000127.1 GCA_013140885.1 Deltaproteobacteria bacterium
GTATTGGTGGCGGATATTGGTGGTTCTGGCGTGCGCCGGAACACGCGGTGACCTACGCGACCGCGCGGGTCGAACGCGGCACGATCACACGAGTGGTGACCGCGACCGGGACGGTGAACCCGGTGACGACCGTGCAAGTGGGCTCCTACGTCTCCGGCCCCATCCGGGAGTTGTTCGCCGATTTCAACTCGCCAGTGAAGAAAGGGCAACGAGTCGCGCGGATCGATCCGCGGTTGTTCCTCGTCAAGGTGAAGCAAGCCGAAGCCAACCTCACCACCGCGCGCGCGCAGATTGAAAAGGATCGCGCCGATCTCGACTACAAGCGCGACGTGCAAAAACGGATGCGCGAATTGTTCGAGCGTAATCTCATCGCCAAGCAAGAGGTCGAAGCGGCGGAGCGCGACCATGCCCAGGCGCTGGCGCAGTTGCAACTGGATGAGGCCCGGCTTGAGCAGACGAGCGCCGCGTTGGAAGAGGCGCGCGTCAATCTTGACTACACCGACATTGTGTCACCGGTGGATGGCGTGGTGGTCTCGCGCAGCGTCAATGTCGGGCAAACCGTCGCCGCCAGTTTCCAAACCCCGGTCCTCTTTCTCATCGCCGAGGACCTGACCAAGATGCAGATCAATACCAACGTGAGCGAGTCCGACATCGGCGTGGTGCGGGAACAACAAAAGGCGCTGTTCACCGTGGATGCGTACCCAGACCGACAGTTTAGCGGGACCGTCTCGCAAGTGCGGAATGCCCCACAAACCGTGCAGAATGTCGTGACGTATGACGTGGTGGTCAACGTGGACAATAGCGACTTGGCGCTCAAGCCGGGGATGACGGCGAGTCTGTCGTTGATTACCGCGCAACGCGAGCAGGTGCTCACGGTGCCACTGGCGGCGTTACGGTTTCGTCCCAAACCCGCGGGGAAGGATGGGGCGAAAGACGAGACCGCGCGGCGTTCCGCCTCACAAGATGTCGCCAAGGAGCCAAAGGGAGAAGAGCCACGTCAGGTGTGGCGACAGACAGCGGAAAAGACCCTTGCGGCGGTGCCGGTCCAGATTGGTATTAGTGATGAGATAGCGGCGGAGCTGCTTGATGGCAGTCTGCACGAGGGCGAGGAAGTCGTGATCGGCGCGCGTTCCGATGCGCCTGGTGCGCCAGAGACGACGCTGCCAGGGTTCGGGATGCGGTGGCGGCGATAAGAAAGGGGTTAGGGGCTGGGGACTGGTTAGGAAGAGGAACAGAAGTAGGGTGCGCCTCATGCCCCACGACAATATGAGAATTGACTTCCGTGCCAGATAACTTCATCACCGTTGAGCACCTCACCAAGATCTACCGCTTGGGTGATGTCGAGGTGCATGCGCTTCGTGGGGTCTCGCTCTCGATCTCCCGTGGAGAGTTCGTCGCCATCATGGGCTCGTCCGGCTCTGGGAAATCCACGTTGATGAACATCTTAGGGTGTCTCGACCGTCCGACAGCCGGGCGGTATTGGCTGGATGGCGTCGATGTCTCCACTATGAGCACCGACGAACATGCGGAAATTCGTAACCGCAAAATTGGCTTTGTCTTTCAGAGTTTCAACCTGCTGCCACGCACGAGCGCCCTGGAGAACGTGGAGTTACCATTGCTCTACAGCGCCGTCTCCCGCAAGGAACAACAGACGCGAGCCCTGGCGGCATTGCGCGCCGTGGGGTTAGCGGAACGGGCGCGACATTTCCCTAGCCAACTGTCCGGTGGACAGCAACAGCGCGTGGCGATTGCTCGCGCATTGGTCACCAATCCGGTCTTGATCTTGGCCGATGAACCCACCGGCAATCTTGATAGCGCCACGAGCACGGAAGTCATGCGAACGTTCACGACCCTCAATCAGCAAGGCATGACGATCCTGGTTGTGACACATGAGCCCGACATCGCCACGTTTGCCCAGCGCCGCATTGTATTTCGTGATGGCGTGATCGTGAGCGATGAGCGGCAAACCGAAGGAAAGATCACTTGATCCCCCTCACCCTAGCCCTCACCCAGCCGGGAGAGGGAACTACTGATTCTTATCGATCCTTCCCGCCAATAGGCTCACCGCGATAACTGCGCGCCAAAATCTCCATCGGATTCAGGGTCTTCTTCCCCGTGCCTTGCTGAATCTGAATGGCCGCCAGCGGACAGTCCGAGCACGTGACGTCGGGCTCGGCATTCCTGATCCCTTGAAACGCACGCTCGCCCCACTTGAGCGAGGCCTCGAAGTTTTCCTTCTTCATCGCCCAGGTGCCATTATGCCCGGAACAGGCTTCGACCAGCTCGACTTGCGTGTCCGGCAGTAAGGCGAGCATGTCGCGGGTCTTATAGCCGATGTTCTGTGTCCGCAGATGACACGGGATGTGATAGGCGATCTTGCCCGCGCCGGTCTTGAAGTCGCGATTCAGCTTGCCTTGCGCCGCTAACGACGCGAGAAACTCCGTCGGGTCCGTCGTCTTGGCGGCGACCGCTTTGGCGTCGTCGGTGCCCAACATGCGAGGGTACTCGACGCGGAGCATCTGCGAACAGGTGGGGTTGGTGACCACGATGGCACGCCCGTCGTTCACGTAGGGCAGCAGTGACGCCACATTCTTCCGCGCGGCGACGATGGCCGCCTCCATGTCGCCGTTATGCCACAGCGGCATCCCGCAACATTGTTCATACGCGAACGCCACATCCACCTTGTTGCGCGCCATCACTTCGAGCGTGTCCATGCCAAGACCAGGTTCGTTGTAATTGACAAAGCAGGTGGAGAAGAAGGCGATCTTGGCCACCGGCTCTCCCTCGGGCGCTTTCCAGGACTCACGGAATCGGGCGGCGAAGGTCTTCCACGCGAACGGAGGGAGTTTCTTATCCTTATGAATCCCCAACGCGCCTTGCATGAACAGGCGATGGACTTTGTTCTCATTGGCCCAGTTGGCGATGGGCGCGGTCCACGACGCCAGCTTGCCCACCAGATCGGGATTACCCATGACGCGGTCCGTCAGCGACCCCCCATTTTTCTTTACTTCTTGTGCCTTGGCGCGGGCGATCAACCGGGGGAAATCGATAGCCCATTCGTGATCGCCTGGGGTATACGGGCAGTTGATGTGACACAGTTTGCACTGGAAGCAGAGATTGACCACTTCCTTGAGATCTTCGGTCTTGAACTTCTCGATCTCGACCTCGAAATACTTGTCGTCCGTGCAGTAGCTATCCACCGCCTCGAAGAGTTTGGGGAAACTGCCGCAGAATTTATTGCACAGGCGGCAGTCCGCGCACAGCTTGAACACGCGCTCAACTTCCGACCGCAGGTCTTGCGGGTCCCAATAGCGAGCGTCAATGGGATCGTAAGCGGGGGTCTGAGGTTTGTTCATACTGGTCCTCCATAGGGAATGAAACGTAAAACGTAAATATGTAAAACGTAATGGGGGAGAGGGGCGGTTACGTTTTACGCCTTACGTTTCACGCTTCCCACCAACTCTTCCACCGACAACGGCGGCTCACCAAAATAGCCACCCAGCAGCGTGCAGTCCGGTGGCCGAAACGCGGCTTGGGCGCATAAATCGGGCTGGGCGCATAACGCTCGGAGTGACCCATCCCATAACAGTTGTCCCTCCGCCATCAACAGTGCCCGCTCGGCGTATTCCGCCGCGACCCACGGCGCATGCGTGATAATGAGAATCGTCCGCCCTTCTTGGTGAAATCGCTTGAGCAAGTCCATCATTTGTCGTTGTTCGGGATAATCCAGGCCCGTCGTGGGTTCGTCAAGAATCAGCATGCGGGGACGCAACGCCAGCAGCGCGGCGACCGCCAGCCGTTGGCGCTCTCCTCGACCAAGCAGAAACGGGTCTTGGTCACGCAAGGATTGTAACCCAACCGCGTCAAGCGCTTCGTCAACCCGCGCGCGGACCTCCGCCGCAGCAAGACCAATGTTGCGCGGCCCAAACGCCACTTCCGCCTCCACCGTGTCGGCGAACAGTTGATGATCGGGATTCTGAAAGACGTAACTCACTTCTTGCGCGAATTGATGCAGCGGCACCTGGCTTAACTCCTGCCCACGCAACAACACGCGCCCGTGGGTGGGCGTCAACAGTCCGCCAAGATGCTTGGCCAGCGTCGTTTTGCCTGAGCCATTTTTCCCCAGGAGTGCGAGGAATTCCCCCGCGTGAATGGTGAGCGTCACCTCGCGCACCGCCGCTGCTCCTTCTCCGTAGTTGTGTGTTACCGCTTGGACCTCAAGCAAAGGAGCGGCGCTCGTCTCGTGCCGCAGCCTTGTTGTGGATGGGAAGGGAACCGCCGGCTTTGCTGCCGAGCCCGACCAGTGCGGTCGCAATGTCGCTGCCGCTTCGGCCACCGAACGGACATACGTTGTAATCCCAAAGTGCTGAAACACGCGATCACTATCACGTGGCCGCACGCCGTAGCGTTCGAGCAATGCGGTTTGCGGCAAAATCTGTTCAGGTGGACCTTCCGCGACCATCGCGCCCGCCGCGAGGAGAATCACACGGTCGGCCGGAATCGCCGCCGAGATTTCATGTTCGACCAGAACGAGGGTATGGCCATTGGCGCGCATCTGTCCAAGGAGCGTGAAAATTTCCTGCCGTCCTTGTGGGTCCAAGTCAGTGGTCGGTTCATCCAACACGAGCAGGCGTGGCTGCAAGGCCAACAGCGCGGCGATGGCCAGTCGTTGTTTTTGACCACCCGACAGCGTGGTCGGGTCGCGCCCCTCGAAGCCGGAGAGCCCCACCCGCGCCAGCACGGCTTCCAGTCGCGCCTGCATGAGCGCCGGGTCCACACCGAGCTGTTCCATGCCAAAAATCACTTCGTCGCGCACCGTGGTCGAGAACAACTGCGCCTCGAAATCTTGAAAGACCATGCCCACCGTGCCCGCGAGTTCTCCGACTTTCTCATGGGTCAGTCGCTGCCCAAAGAGGAACATGTCTCCCGTGAGGTGGCCGGTCTGAAACGCGGGGATGACGCGATTCAGACATTTGACCAACGTCGATTTGCCCGCGCCCGAAGCGCCCATGATGACGACCATTTCGCCTTGCCGCACGGTGAGCGAGACGTCGCGCAAGGCCGGCGTCGTGGTTTCGGGATAGGTGAAAGAGACCCGCTCAAGTCGCAGGGCCTCGACGGTGGGTGAGGCAGCCTGTTGAGGAACGGCAACGGTGCGTGTCACAGCAGCGCCAACCCAAGACATGCGAGCACGATGAACGGGAGCAGCCCGAACCCGATTTCGCGTGAGCCCGTCTCGCTGATCCAGCCCAAACTGGTGAACAGTTCGGGCACCCATCGTCCACTGGAGATGAGATTGCCAATGATCAGTCCACCGACCGTGGCGCAGGTGAGCAGGGTCAAGCCGGCGAGGCGCACCGCGCGTGGTCGGGGCGGCGGCAGTTCCACGAGCTGGTGATAGAGCAGCCGTCCACGGGCCACTCGTGGGTAAATCACCGCGAGCAGCACCGGCGCGAACAGCATCGACGAGACGAAGTTGTTGAACAGCACGATATTGCCCAGGATGGCGAAGGGCACGAAGCCGAGCAGATTGAGGCCCCAGCCAATGAACAAGGCGCAGAGGGCGCTCGACAAGAAAATGGTGAAGGTGAATTGCACCCACGCCAACGGGGTTTTGGGCACGGGCTGGCCACCAGCGATGAGGTGCCAAATTTTGTAGGGGGCGAGGCCATAGAGAAAGTTGCCCCAAAAGCCGAACAGATCACCAGGGCCAATGCCACCGAAAAAATCGCCAATGATGTTGCCAATCGCCGCGCCCCAGGCGGCGGCGGGACCAAACAGGAAGGAGCAGATCACGGGCACGGCATTCGCGGGCCGCAACTCGGTGACGCCAGGAATCAGGGGGATCACCTTGAAGGGGATGAGGATCGCCGCGTAGAGCGAGGCGCAAATGGCCGTGAACACAACGAGCCGCGTATTATCCCACATGATGTATGCGTCCTGCGGCCCCCCAGGTACCACACGAGCCTAGCGGGCACAATCCCGCGCGCCTCAGGTACGTTGACAACCCCGACGATAATCCTTTAGCGTGTCGCACGATGAAAAGATCAATTGTCTACGGCATTTGTGGAATTCTGGTGTTGCTGATCGATGGCTGTTCCGGGACCGTGAAGCGTCCCTCGGCCAAGGAATACTACGAAAAAGCGAACGAAGCCTATGTGACCGACGACTACGTCACGGCGGCGGAGTCCTATCAAGAACTCTTGGATCAATACCCGTTGAATCCCTACGCCGAGGAAGGGCAACTGAAAATCGCCTACGCGCACTACCTCAATAAGAAATACGCCGAAGCGCTGAGCGCCTTCAGCGATTTCGAGCGCAGCTATCCGACCAGCTCGCACCTGGCGTTTGTCCAGTATTATCGCGGGATGTCGTATCTGGAGCAGATGCGCTCCATTGACCGTGACCAGAGCGTGGCGGAAAAGGCCAACGATTTCTTCAAGGTCGTGACCGATCGCTATCGTGACAGCCCTTTTGCCCCGCTGGCGGAAGAGAAGAGTCGGTTCTGTCGAGAGTCCATCGCCGCTCGTGAATTGTACGTTATTGATTTTCAGATCAAGCGGTACGCGATGATGTCCGCCAGGGCGCGATTGCGCGTGCTGATTGAAGAGTACCCAGAAACGGATTCGACAGTGTTCGCGCTTGAGCGGCTCCAGAACGTGATGGAGCAGGAAGGGAAGAAAGACATCGCCGCGCTGGCGGCTCAAGCCCTGGAGGCGCGCAAGGCGGCGATTCCACCTCCGCAACCCTTGTCCACCAAGGAAACCAAAGCCGGAGACACCGCGAAACCCGTGGTCAGTGAGCTTCCCTCACCAACCCTTGATCCCCTTCTCACCTTGGTGACGGCACTCAAGAAGCTTGAACAGGAAGATCGCGTGTTGGTGGCCCATCCGCCCGGCAGCGACCAACCCTTGAAGCCCGATGCCACGCTCACCGGAGAAGATAAAAAAATTCTCGACCAGTCCCGACAAAAAGGGAAAGAAGCCGAGTAGGACCGTCCGCATGGGATTTGGTGATGGCGACTTCTTCGAGGCTGTATCTAGTCCGACACGGACAGGCGAGCGCTGGCTTCGCGGAAGCGCACGACCCTGGTCTTGATGAGCGAGGACATCAACAAGCCCGCGCGGTCGCCCAAGAACTCGCTCCCCTTGGTCCGTTACCCATTCTCACCAGTCCGCTCAAACGCACCCGCGAGACCGCGACGCTGCTCGAACAGCTCTGGCGCATGACCGCTCAGGTCGAGCCCTGCGTCGCGGAAATCCCTTCCCTCACGACCGACCTCCAAGAACGCACCATCTGGTTGCAGCAAGCCCTGCGCGGACGGTGGGGTGAACTCTCCGCGTTTCATCAACAGTGGCGGGACGCGTTGGTCGCTTTTCTGGAGAGTCGCACCACACCAATGGTGATCACCACGCATTTTGTCGCTATTAACGTAGCTGTTGGCGCGGCGACTGGGGATGACCGCATGGTCTGTTTCGAACCGGACAATTGTTCGTGCACGGTGTTCGATGTGGTCGAGGGGAAGCTGCGACTGGTCTCGTTGGGGCGGCAACGGGCGACGAGGATTCGGTAGACGGGGGTCGGGGGTCGGGTTACGGGAGTCGGTTGGGCAATGGCATTACGTTAGCAAGCTCCGAAAGTTCCCTCTCCCGGATGGGAGAGGGCTAGGGTGAGGGGGATCAAGTGATCTTTCCTTCAAGGAGGTTCGACATGTCTGGTCCACTCGCTGGGTATCGTATTATCGACGCGACCCAAATGATTTCTGGCCCGATGGCGACGATGGTGCTCGCCGACCAAGGGGCCGATGTCATTAAAATCGAGCCGCCTGGGATCGGCGACTTGACCCGTGCCCTGGGCGGATCGCGTGGCATGTCGCCCACCTTCACCGTCGTCAACCGGAACAAACGGTCAGTGGTCCTCAATCTGAAAGAAGCACAGGGGTTGGCCATCCTCAAACAGCTCGTCGCGACCGCCGATCTTTTTGTCCAGAACTTCCGTCCTGGTGTGGTGGAACAGATGGGGATTGGCGAGGCTGACCTGCGACAGATCAAACCGAATCTTGTCTATGTGTCGATTAGTGGCTTTGGGGAATCTGGCCCCTACGTCCATAAGCGCGTGTATGACCCGGTAATTCAAGCGCTCTCCGGCTTAGCGTCGATCCAAGCCGACGCCAGCGGACGACCACACATGATGCGCTTGATCGTGCCCGACAAAGTCACGGCGCTGACCGCCGCGCAAGCAATGACAGCGGCGTTATTGGCGCGTGAACGGACAGGGGAGGGGCAACATGTGCGGCTGGCGATGCTGGATGCCGTGGTCGCGTTTCTCTGGCCGGAGGCGATGGCGAGCCATACCTTTGTGAACACGAAAGATGTGGTGGTCCGCCCACAAGTTCGTGACCTGGTGTTCGAGACGGCGGACGGCTATATCACCGTGGGTGTGGTGTCCGACGCCGAGTGGCGTGGATTGACCACGGCGCTTGAACATCCAGAGTGGCTTGAGGATGCGCGGTTCAAGACCCCGGCTGGGCGGGTCAAATATGCCAATGTTCGACTGGAGATGACGGCGGAGGTGTTGACGACTCGCACGTCCGCGGAATGGCTCGCGCGGCTGGATGCCGAACAAGTGCCGTGTGCCCCGGTGCTGCGGCGAGAAGACCTGTTCACCGACCCACAAATCGCCGCCAATCACCTGATTGTGGAATCGGAACATCCCACCGTGGGGCGGATGCGGCAACCGCGCCCCGCCGCGCGCTTCGAGAAAACGCCCGCGGAACTGCGGAGCCCCGCGCCATTGCTGGGCGAACATACCGAGGCGGTGTTGGCGGAGTTGGGACTTTCTGAAGGCGAGCGCACATCGCTACGAATGAGTGGGGTAGCGACGTAGGGCGATCACAGAATACGTCTCAAATTGCCCATTTCCCCGATCAATATCGAGCCGCTCCTCAAAACCATCGACTGTGGGGGTGAGGGTTTTGCGTGCCCGTGCGACTTGGAGACGGTGCTCATTTGGCGGCCGATCCGCGAAAGAGAGGGTGCCACTCTCGTATGACAAACGATACTCAACGATAGCCCCACCATCCGTGTAGGCGTGCGCGACGAAGAGTCCATCCTCAGCAGGGGGACCAATCAGCACCAAGGCATCGTGGATGTCTTTCCGCCCGTCAGCCAAGGGATAGACGACGCTCATCCGTATCCCAAGAAACCGCCCACCAGCTTCCCAGGAACCGATGACCTCTTTCTGGAAAGAGCCGTCACGGTTCACATAACGTCCGTCACCGCGAAATGATCCCAATAAGAACCGTAACGGCTGTAATGCGTGGCGTCGTTCTTCAGGGTCGTGAACCAGATCGGTAGTGGCCATGTCTTCTCCCTCCCGCGCCCTTGGGCAAGCGGCGTTGCGCCTACGGCTGTAACGTCAGTGTTTGTTCGGTGACCGAGATAATTTTCTCTCGTGAATAGAACAAGGGGAAATACTTCCCTGTCCCCCACAATGGGGCCAGATCACGATAATGGGGATCGGTTGGATTCCCGGACTGTCCAGGAGTGTTGATGCCGAGCGCGCGATCCCAATCCGCGAGGTCGGTGATGATACGGAACGATGCCCCCACATTTTGCGCGGCATTGTTGTCGGTATTGTTGACGGTGAACCCGTCGCCTCCGCGTGGGAGCGGACCAACATCGAATTGCGCGCGGTATTGAGGGGTGACCGCTTCCGTTAGGGGGTGACGGAGTGTGATGTGGTGATAGCGGTCTTGTCCGTAGACCCATTTGCTGGTGTCGGCCCCAAAGCGTTCGGTGAGCCGCCGCACGGCTTGCGTGAGACTCTCAAGCAGAAACCGGTCACGCCCAGCCTGTGGGTCAGGACCGAAGCTTCCATCTGGAGAGGTGAGGCTCGCCAGCAATCGCTGTGGGGCCATCTTGGGGAAATACTGCTGCGCTGACGCTGCTGGGAGACGGTGCTGACGAAAGTTCTCCCACAACTGCTGTTGCCAGACCGCGTAGATACCCGCCGCGACGGACTTCTGGCTGAGGACATAATCCCACGAGAGTAACTTTTCGCGTGCCGCCTCAACATCGGCCTGGTCTGAATGTATTCCACGTAACAATGGCACCAGGGTCCGTGCGGGAATGGACAGTTCATCGGTCTGGAGGCGAGCGACATCATCAATGGTGAGGCTCGTGCCAGCGTGGAGCACTTCTTCAACGCGCCGTTGCCGATACGGCGGTTCCCAGAGGTAGCTGATCGCATGTGGGTAGCGAGGAGGGAGATTTTCGGCGTTGGCGGTCACGAGAAATCCCTCTGGTGGATTGGTCCGAAACGGGAACGCGTGACTGGGCAAGTAGCCTTTCCACTCAAATCGTCCATCGCCAGGGACAGGAAGCAGCCCATTCCAGTTGGGTCGGCGGGGAACGATCCCTGTGGCTTGCCAGCCGATATTCCCTTTGACATCCGCCCATACCATATTTTCCGATGGGGCTTGGGAATAGGCGCACGCGGCCCGAAACTCGCGCCAGGTTGTGGCCTGATCCATACGCAGACTCGCGAGATATGGCGTCGCGCCAATCTCCAGCCAGGCGGCGCGCAACGCGTAGGCGCGATGGTGGGGCGTGTCTTCCGCGAGTACGGGACCGTGCCGCGTATATTTCAGATCGACCGTGACCGGCTCCTGGCCTTTTATCGAGAAGGTTTCTTGCCGCACGGTCATGGTTTCCCACTTCCCTTTATAACGGTATTGAAGCGGATTGGCCGGGTTGGTGGTGTAGGCATAGAGGTCTTCTGAATCGGTGGGAAAAATGGTCAGTCCCCATGCGCCATGTGCATTATGGCCGATGGACACGCCGGGCAAATGCGGCTCTCCGCCACCGATGACATTCCACCCCGGTGCGACCAGATGTACCCAGTAGCGGAGGGATGGAGCCGTGATGGCGCGGTGGGGATCGTTCGCCATGATGGGCGATCCGGTGTGGGTCTTTGTTCCACGAAGTACCCAATTGTTGCTTCCCTCATTGGTGGAAGGAGGATTATCACTAAGAGTGATGGAAAGGGGAGGGGATTGCTCGAACAATCGTGCGGCACGGGCTTCCGGGACGATGAGATCATCGGGAGTAAACTTCACGCTGGCCCGCGCCGCCAGATAGTATTTGAGGACATCATCGGGAATGACACTCAGGTCCAGTCCACGGGCAATGACGAGGTTGGGGTTTCCCGGCTCCAAATCGACCAGCGCTTTGGTGGTCGCGACCCCGACCGCGCGGACCCGTTGGGCCATGAGGAGTTCCGCTTCAAGATTCGTGAACAGCCCACCAACGCGGGAGATGACCACCTCTGGTGTCCACGCTTTGGGTTTGATGCCAAGTAACCGGAATTCAATCGGGAGCAGATCCGGGTGGATTTCCGTCTCGGTGATATACGCATTGATACCAGCGACAAAGGCGAGGATGATTTCTTCGCCTTGGGGGTGGTAGTGGTTCATCTCTTTGGTGAGGTCAAGACGAAAACGCAGTAAGCGAGCGCCGATGTCGCGATCAAGGGCTTTCGCGCCTTGAATTTCCGCCATCGTGCCAGTGGTCCGTCGCCGCCAGATTTCGAGCTGAAAAAGCCGGTCACGCGCCGCGTTGTAACCCTGGGCGAAGAACAGATCACGCTGGTTCTTGGCGTAAATGTGCGAGACGCCCCACTGATCGCGCAAAATCTCCACCGCTTCCTGGAGTCCTGGCATTTTGAGGATGGTTGCTTTCTCCTGGGCCAAAGACACAGCGGGTGAGGCGAGCAGAAAAAGGGCGAGAAAAAGAGAAAGGGGATTGCGCATACAGAACCTCATGTCGTGCCCTGTAGCATACCTAGTAAGAACGGCAAATGGTTTCGGGTTGGCTGAGGTCCAAAGTCCAAAGTCTAAAGTCTAAAATTCAGACGGAGCGGTGCACGAGTTTGAGCCGAGTAGAGCATTTCCGCAGCGCATCGGTGGGAAACTAGATATTCATTCGGACCCACGGGGTACGCGCGTGCGGCTGTGGCTGCCGTTGCGGGAAGCGGCGTAGGCAAACCGGAGGTTACCCCCCTTGGCAAAGGGGGGAACAAAACAGCCCCCTTTGGTAAAGGGGGCCGCGTGAAGCGCGGGGGGATTTTGCTCGGCACTGGCCACTTGCGTACCGGAGAAAGGGTGCGCCAAGCACCCCCAGCAACGTCGTCAACGGCTGTCCTGAACTCGCCCGGGAGAGATCCGAGACTTGTCTTCTCCGACCAGCACGAGGACGCCGGAGTATTGATGCAGAGCGACGTGCTGACGGATCGGGGCGATTTCACAGCCGGTGAAAAACCCGATCAGCGGCATGTCGCCAAAATACTGCCTGATATAGGAGACATCCAGGTCGGGAAACCCGTAGAGTCCCGCTCCACGCCCCAAGCAGTTGAAATACATGCCGAACCCAGGAGGGTTGCCCTCCCACGTCCGCGCGAGCGCTTCGAGCATGCCCTTGAGATCCTCGCGCGCGCCGCTGCCGTCACGGAGCGTGAAAATCATTTTCTGTCCCTGATGGATCTCATCCGCGACGGCGATAATACCTTGAGCCGGGTCGAAGCCGATGATGTTGCGCACCACGTACTCACCCCGATCGACCTGCCGTCGTTCGGGATCAACTGGCAGTCCCACGAACACAAAAGCCGCGGCACGACGCAAGTCATCAATGAGAGGCTGTCGCACGACTTCCGCGAACACCTCAAAGGCCGGACGGCCATCGAGTTCAAGCAACAAATTCTGCTGCGCTTTCGTCACGGTGTGGACGGGACCAATCGGCTGGCACGCTTGGGCGTTACTGATGGTGGCCTGAAACCGTCCACTCAGCAGCAAGCCACTGACGGCATTATTGCCGACCGCATCCCCACAGAGTTGAAACGTTTCGCCGAGGCTCCCATCCTCTGAAGCGCCACCACCCACCGTAGGAAGATTCGGCGCCCCTTCGGACAGACCGTTGAAAAACGCCGCGGCGTTGAAATTGTAGGTGTCGGGAAAGATGGTCAGCAGATTGTCTGGGCCAAGACGTGACTGCGCGAACGCGGCGATCTCCTTGCCGGTTTCATAGCCACGCCCACGCAGTTGTGGCAGGAAGAAGCGGGAAGCGGTCACGGTATCGCTGCGCACCACTAATACCGCGACTCCCGGCGCGCGTTCCACTTCTCCATCGGTTGTCAGTACGCCACCGGCACTACAGCCCACGACATGCGTGGCTTGCGTGGTGAGCTGAATGGTACGCAACAGCAACGAATATCCAGGGCCATGTCCGGTGGTCGCGAACACAAGAGCGAAGTCCGCCGTCGCGCACCCCGCCCGTTGCAGTGCTATCCGGGTCGCTTCAACCGCCGCCTTTTGCGTATCCTGTTGTGGTGAAAACCCAACTCCGGCCTGTAACATATCCCCCCCTTTCCGTCCTTCTTGTTGCCGAAGGCGAGCGGAGTGACCGAGTGATGAGGATTTATTTATTCGGTGCTTCCGGTTTCTTGAGCCCCAGCCGCTCATAGTATTTAGCCGGTACTTTACTGGGGTCCTTATAAATAATGAACGAACAATGTTCCTTCCCCAGAACAGCGGCCGGCTCAACCACGACAAACGGCGACCCGTTCTTCTCGATGTCAATCATTTCCATCGGCGGTTCATGCGCGCAGTACACCGGAAAGTTCGCGCGGTTGTAGGTCATGCGTTGTGGTTTCTCGACGGTCAGAAAGGCGTTCGGCCCTTCATACTTGCCCTCCAGCACCAAGCGCCCACCACTGCCGCAGGGTCGCATTTGGATCACCACCTTCTCCTCATCTTCCTCGATGTTCATGGGTTGGAGGTGCCCATGCAAACCAGCGACAAACATCTTCACCCGTTGAGCCAGGGTGTCCGGTCCTTTGGGGAGTTTCTCCAGATTGGGCAACCACCACGCTTTCACGCCTTCGGTCATAATCTGCTCAAGGGCCTCGTCGCCAAACCGACGGCCTACCTCACTCAGCGTCGCCGTCGTCCAGTTGCGGTAGAGATCGTGCATGCTGAGAAATTCGTTAAACATGCGTTGGCCAATCTTCTTAGCCTTTTCCTTATCGCCCGCGTCAATCGCTTCGACTAAGCGATCCACCGTGCGCTTCTGCATCTCCTCGATTTCGCTCTGTGAAAACAATCGGTCTTGCATCGCTCTTCTCCTTTCGTCTGTCGTCGAACCCTGTCTTAGTGCGCCCTATACCTCAACTATGGGCTCCATTGCAAAGCCCTCTGTGCTGCTTTAAGGAGAGGGGCATGAGTGTTGCCGCTCCCGTCGAGCGCCGGTTCCCCCGCACCGCGCTTATGAAGCTCTCCCCGATCAAAGCAATGGAACTCGCGGCCAGCCGCATTTCCGGCGTTGTCTCCCTCGCGCAAGGGATTCCCAGTTTCGACACGCCGGAACCGATTAAAGCCTTCGTCCAACAAAAGATCGCCGACGGTTCCTGCGCCAAGTATTCCCTCACTCCTGGTTTGCCACAGTTGCGCGAGTTGATCGCCGAATCACTGCTGCGCGAAGGTATGCACTATGACCCCGATAAGGAAATCCTCGTCACGTGTGGATCAATTGAAGCCATCGCTTCCACGTTGCTGACCCTGACTCAACCAGGGGACGAAGTCATCTTGCCGAGTCCCAGCTATGCCTCCTATCAAGAAGTCGTGCGCATGGCGGGCTGTACCCCTCGATTCGCCGCGTTGCACGAGGAGAACAACTTCGCCTTTGACGAAGACGCCTTCGAGCGCTGCGTGACCGCGCGCACCCGCGCGATCCTCTATTGCAACCCCAACAATCCCACGGGGACGGTGTTCTCACAGGCGGAGACCCTCAAGCTGGTGGCGCTAGCCGAGCGGCACGACCTGTTTCTCATTATCGATGAAGCCTACAAGGATTTTGTCTACACCCGCGAGCCCTATTTCTCGCCCGCGCAAGTCGCCGCGGTGCGCTCACGGATTGTGCGCGTGTACACGTTCTCCAAAGCGTATGGCATGACCGGCTGGCGGGTTGGGTATCTGCATGGCGACGCCAGCACCGTGCGGGAAATTCTCAAAATCCATGACGCGCTGGTGACCTGTGCCCCGGTCGTGTCGCAATACGCGGCCATCGCCGCGCTTGAGCAAGGCGACCCCTTCATCGCCGAGTTTCGTCGCGCCTTCAAGGAGCGGCGTGACCGTACGGTCGAATATCTCGACCGCTTATCCCACATTTTCGATTACCAAAAACCCGAAGGCGCGTATTTCGTGTTCCCGCGCGTCAAGGATACCATTCGTTGGGCGCGAGACTCCCGCCGTCTGGCGATGGACATTCTCGAACAGGCGAAAGTCGCGTTGGTGCCTGGCGTGGCGTTTGGGCCGAGCGGCGAGTCGCATCTGCGGATCAACTTCGGACGCGAGATGCACGATATTGATCTGGCTTTCGAGCGGTTGGATACCTACTTCCGGCAACAGTCCGCCACCGTGCCATCCCCCGTCGTATCCCCAGTAGTCCCGCAAGCCACCGAAGGACACGCGGTCACCCGTCGCCATCCGTTCCGTCAGCTCGCGGTGCCTTACTTGCGGACTTTAGCGCGCCATTTTCTCCGTCGCACCAAGCCGCAAGTGATTGCCATCGTCGGGAGCCGTGGCAAGACAGTAATGAAGCGGGTCCTTGGGGAGTTGCTCGGAACGCGCTATCGCGTGCGCACCAATCCTCGCTCCTACAACACCGACATTGGTTTGCCACTGGCGGTGTTGAATGTCGAAATTTCAACCCAGAGCCTGCGGAGTATCGTCCGCACCTTGCTGCGCGCCACGTGGACGGCGTTGTTCTCCACGGAAAAACCGGAGATTCTCGTCCTTGAACTCGGTATTCGCCAGCCGGGCGACATGCGCGAGTTACTCCAAACCGTGCGTCCCAACATCGCCGTGCTGACGAATCTCACGCCAAGTTACTCGACCGATCTGGAGTTTCTCCATACCCTGCAAAATGAGATGCGGGTGATGTGTCAGGAGTTGGGGTCCCAGTGTCAGTGGCTGATTGATGGCGATGACGCGCTGCTGCGAGAGATTATGCCGACGTTAGCCACCGCGCCGGTGCTGTTGCATCGGCATCAATGGTCACCGAACGAGCACGGGTTGCTGTTGCAAAGTAATGGCCACGGTTATCACGTCACTCGTGAACTGGTGGGAGAAAGCGACCGCGTGTCCGTGCAAGCCGCGGTGATGGTGGCGGAACGGTGGACGAAGTTGACGGGAGACGAGATCAATCGGTTCCTCGCTGGCGAGGAGGGAGTGAGCACCTAATGCAACCACCAAATTACAGTGACATTCTGACCGCTCGCGCCGTGGTCGGGCGAGTGTTACCACGCACCCCGACGTACCAGTATCCCAGTCTCTCCACGCTTGTCGGTGGCGAGCTGTGGATCAAACACGAAAACCACCTCCCGACCGGTGCATTCAAGGTCCGCGGCGGGGTCAATTTCGTCTCGTTGTTGTCAGCCGAAGATCGCCACCGAGGGATCATCACGGCCACACGCGGCAATCACGGTCTCTCCATTGCGTATGCCGCGCGCCTGTGCGACGCGAAAGCAACACTGGTCGTGCCGCATGGCAACAACCCAGAAAAGAACGCGGGCATGAGGGCGCTCGGGGCGACGGTCATTGAGCACGGCAAGGATTTTGACGAAGCGCGGGAGCACGCGGCCACGCTTGTCACCCAACACGGCTACCAGTTTCTCCATTCCGCCGATGCCCGGTTGATTGCTGGGGTGGGCACCTACGGGCTGGAGCTGTTCGCGGATGTGCGCAACGTTGATGCGGTGATTGTGCCTATTGGCTTAGGGTCGGGGATTTGTGGCGTCTCGCTCGTGCGCGAGCGGCTCAGCCCCAAGACTCAGGTGATTGGCGTGCAAGCGGAGCGCGCTCCGGCGGTCTATCGCTCCTGGAAAGAGCAACGCCTGGTGACGACGGAGAGCGCGGATACTTTCGCGGATGGACTGGCGACGCGGGTGCCAGCGGACCTCACGCTGGAGATCATCAATCGGCTGGTGGATGACATCGTCACGGTCAGTGAAGAAGAGATTGCCGCGGCGATCCGGCTCTTGTTGTTTCACACGCACAATCTCGCCGAAGGAGCCGGGGCGGCCTCGCTGGCCGCCGCGTTGCGGCTGCGCCCGCAACTAGCGGGCAAGCGCGTGGTGGTGATTCTCAGTGGCGGTAATATCGATACGGCGACGTTGCGGGGGGTGCTGCGGGAGTAGTGTAGATGGTCTGGGGCTGAGTAAACCGGGACGCGACGGATCTCACCAGCAGCAGCGAAATTCTCCGGCGTCTTGGGGACAGCACGTGGATAGCAGGTGAAAGTCCGTTGCTAAGCACTTCGTGTCTGTCGGTCTCTTTTGCCAAGCAGACTCGCTCGCAAGCGCATCTCCCCTCGCATGACGTACAAGACAAAAACTCGTTGGCCATCGTGGCGATAAAATATCCGACACGGCGGTTCGACGACCTGCCGATACCGAGAACCGCGCAGCTCCCGGGGCCGTGCACCGCTTTCCGGATATGTCGCGAGCTGTTCGACGTGCTGAAACACTCGTTGGACCATGCCACGGGCTGCTTCAGGGTTCTCCAAGGCAATGTAATCGGCGATGGCGTCGAGATCGCTCAGCGCGGGTTCCGTCCAAATCAGCCCAGCCATCGCGCCATGCGTTTCTTCGCTTCGTTATGAGAGACCACGCGACCCTGCGCGATGGCCTGCTCCCCGCGTGCGATACCTTCGAGTATCGCAAGTCGTTGATTGAGTCTCTCATACGTTTCCACATCGACGAGATACGCCGCCGGACGCCCGTGCTGGGTAATCAGCACGGGCACTCTCTCGCGATCCACCTCCGAGATGATCTCGGTAGCTTTCCGCTTCAAGGTTGTGACAAGTTCTGTACGCATGCGAGTGATACTAAAATAGCACTTGTGAGAACACAAGAGATGTTCCGGTCAACCTTTTTCTTCAACTGCAACAGTCTTCACGAATCGCTGAATATCTTCATCCGCGTCGAGCAGGCATTCCTCGCGAATCTCTTGCGAGAGACCGCCCCACTTATGCAGGAGCTTCACCGCGCGATAGCGACAGTGCGCACAGGGATTTATCTCGTACCCCCAATGCAGAAGAGGTAAGACGTGGGGCGAGGAATTCGCCTCACAGATATCCAGAAGGCTCGACGAGAGGGTGTGCGTATTGTCCAGTGTTGGCGTCAACTCGCCGAGAGCGGCTATTATGGGATGCTCATCCCCCGCGCGGTAATTGCGGATGAAGAGGTGGAGGGCTTCCGAATCATTTTCCGTGAATTCTCCCCTGCTGAGAATACGTCGACCGAATTCGCCTATGGCTTCGCTCTGAAGCTGAGCCAGTGCCTCCAGCGCGGCAGCTCGCACCACGTGGTTCGCGGAGGCCGCCAGTTCCCACACCTTTGGATGAACCTCCGGCAAGGCGGTTCTTCGGAACACCCACAGAAGCCGCTGACAGACTTCTTCATCCGTCTCCTCCACCAGGCGCTGCAACACGAGGACAAGCTCGTCTGGGGGCGCACTCCGACCGAACGTCATATAGCGGCTGGGAAAGTCTCCCAATTTCGCCGACGCGTCGCGTAGAATCCTGGCGAGAGGGAACTCTCGTCGAGCGCGTTCCTCCCATTCCTTCCTGAATTCTTCATTACTCCGCTCCGCCCTCTTCGCCTGGTGGATTATCGCTGTTCGCGAATATGTAGAATAGGTCTTGATCTCCGAGTCCGATTCCGCCAACTCCTGAAGAAGCGCTTCATATTGTCGCTGAAGTTCGGCATCCTCCGTGAGGGCATCAAGAGAAGGAATCATGGCTTCCGGGTCCTTCGCCAGAATACGGCCATAATAACGCGCCAGGTTCGTCACCGCGGACGCGCCATCCAAGGCAACAAGCTCAGCGCTTCCCAACCAGAGTTCTCCTCCGTTCTCCGTCTCACGCAACACCCGCTTTCGCAGTGCGTCACCTGCCTTGTGGTCGCCCGCTTTCCCCATGAGCGCGGCAAGCTCGCAGAGCTGTTTCGCATCCGTTGTATCCGTCTCTTGTTCAAGCGCGGCGACAATCGCCGAGGAGAATGTCGCGTATTCCGCTGTGCCTTGGAACATCCCGAACAGCCAGCGTGCCCGACTTGATTCACATTGCGGGTCGTAGGCTTGATTGTGTAAGCACGCGGCCAGGACCGCATCGGCCACCGCGGCGAGACTAACCTGCCGCACATGCCACAAGGCCCGACCTCGTCCCTCTCGCAGGGCCGTGGCAAACGACTCGGTAGTTAGTGGGTGCATCATCACTCAGGTTCCTTTTGGGCGTACATGCGTCACCAACCGCCTAGCGGTCGAAAGCGTCATGTCGTATTGGGAATGTGGAGGGCAACACACGATGACGGACTGCATTCTCATCCTCGTCACCGCTGGTTCGGAAACTGAAGCGGAAACCATCGCCAAGACGCTCGTGGAAGAACGGCTGGTTGCGTGCGTTAATATCGTGAATCCCATCCGTTCGATTTATCGGTGGGAAGGGAAGGTTGCCGATGATCGCGAGTGGCTGCTCATCGGCAAGACCGTGGCCGCGAATTTTGCCGCGGTTGAAGCGCGAGTCAAAGCGCTTCATTCCTATCAAGTGTCGGAAGTCATCGCCGTGCCGATTCATCACGGCTCCGCCGCTTATCTTCAGTGGATACGGGATGAGGCAATAGAGGCGCATTGAGGGCGGTTGGAACCTCGGATTTCACGCTGTTCCAGCCATTCCACCTCATTCAGAACTCGGAGGCCCAGACTCCGAACTTTCCCAGGCTCCGAACTCCGAACTCCTTCCCGCCCCGTGTTAACTCTCTTCCGACACCAACTCGAACAGTTCAGCATTCGGCAGTACGCCACCGAGATTTGCCTTGACGACGGCGAGGACACTACGGAGATGGCGGAAGACCACGCGATCACGCAAGGCGATGAGGGCTTGCGCGTTCTCTTCGAGAAACCGCGTAATCACCGTGGGGGAAATCGATTCGAGCCCTTTCAGATCGAGGACGACCTTGTGATGGCCCGCGCGGATCGTTTCGTGAATGCGATGGAGCACTTCTTTCGCGCCGCTGGCATCCAGCACCCCCTCAAGACAGAGGGTGACGGCTTTGAGCGGTTCGTCGCGAATCACACGGGTGCGCAGCAGCGCGCCTTGGAGGTGCCGGCGGGTTTCTCCCACGGCATCATGCAGCGTGGAAATGAAGGAGGCGCGCTCTTGCACCTGAATCGGTTGCGAGAGGTGACTCAATAACCGCATCGCTTCAGTGTACACGCCTATCTGCTCATGCTGGAACATGCGTCGCTGTGTGTGATTGGCGAGGAGATGCTGGAACGTCCCTCGGTTCCACCCGCCCACGCGTTGCCAGATCGTCCGCGAGCGGTAGACCTGCTGCCGGGTCCAACGCAGTCCATTCTCCAGCGCCTCTGGAGTCATCAGCCGAGGACGGAACACCGCGTGAGCCCCATCGCCTTGCGTCTCCGCGTTTGGCAATAACCGGCCCTCTTGCGCGAGCGTCGCGGCGAGCGCACTCCCTGGCCCAGGGGTCAATAACGAAAAGTGGGGGAGTCCGATGCGCGCCTCAAGACAAAACCGCATCGTGCGTTCAAAGACGCCTTCGTCATCCGTGTCATACCCAAAGACGAAATGCACGATACTCAGGAGGCCGTTCTCAGGGAGGGTACGGAACCGCCGTGTCAGTTGGGCGAGCGATTCCGTGGTACTCATGGGTTCAGAGGTGAGATGCTGAGCGGCGATCTCGACCCCATCGAAGATCAACCCGCGACAACCGCTGGTATGGGCGGTTTCGATCAGCGTGGCATTGTCGAGAAAGCGGGGGTGCGCGTGAGCGATCCACTGCCGCTTGAGGGGCGCGAGGCGACGCATGAGGTCGAGCGCATAAATCGCGGGCTCGCCGAGTTCGTCATCCGCGAAATCAATCCACGTCGTTGATGGCAACGCGAGCAGTTCTTGCTTGACGACATCCACTGGCAGTCGGCGCTCGCCTTCTGGTCCTCGTAGGGTCGCCTTATAAAAGGGAAGCGAAGGGGTGAACGAAGGGGGTAGGTCGTGCTGATTCCGCGGTTCCGCCATGCCGGTATCCTCCAATGACATTCCTCACAAGGCGTGCATGCTACTCTTCTCGACGGGGCTCGTCGAGAGGCGACAGGGGCTCGCGGGATTAGCGCTCGACGCGACGGTCCGCTTCGCCCACCACAAGCGCTTGCACGCCCGTGCGTGAGACTTCTCGTGCGCGTTGAGCCGCTTCGTCTCGTGAGCGAAATGGACCTAAGCGAACTTGATAATACCGGAGCGCTCCAGACGAGAGGGGACTGAGATACACATCCTCGTAGCGATGGCTGACCTCGTTCATCACCGCAAGGGCTTCCGCTTCATCGGTCGAGGAGGCAAGCAGCACCGCGTACGCGGAAGGCGGCACCACCTCCTGGGCGAGGGACTGCCCCTCTGGAGACATGACTTCCACTTTCACTGGAGCCACCCCAGGGCCGACCACGCCAACCAAACGCGCGGCGGCATGCGAAAGGTCAATCACTCGGCCCTTGGTGAAAGGACCACGGTCATTGATGCGGACCTCGACGGATTGACCCGTATTGAGATTCGTCACAACGGCGCGTGAACCTAACGGAAGGGTTTTATGCGCCGCCGTCAGCGCATGTTGGTTGTACACTTCCCCACTCGCCGTGCGCTTGCCATGAAATCTCGGTCCATACCATGAGGCCATACCTGTTTGTGAGACCGTGGAAACTTGGGGAAGGATGACCGGAAGTGTCCGCGAAGAAGCGGGCGGAAGTGTTTGTGAGGAGGCGGGCGTCGAGTGTGGCAGCGATCCGAGTATCGGTCGTGACGCTCGTGGCGCGGGAACCGCCAGCTCACGCGGAGTATTCACAAGGGGTTGAACGTTGGCACGCTCAGCATTGAGAGACTGATGAGTCGCGCTACATCCACTAAGCCACGGCGCCAGAACCACGCCGAGCAGCCCCAATCCACATACCGACCTCATAACGGCGCGGATCATAGCCGCCATGACCTCACTCGGCAAGGGCGCGAAGCGTTTTTTTTGCTCTTTTCCAAAACACCGTTCACAAAACCATCCATGAGTGATGCGCTTCCCGTCCGCCCGCTTATCACTAGAAGTGTCGAGCGACCTTCCTCTTGGACTTCTCCGCTTGACGCGGTATTGTGTAGGGACCCTGGCTGTTCGCCGTGAGCTGTCAGCCGGACAAGAAAACACTCTGCGTGCTGGGAGACCATCCTCCGGCATTGCACGAAAGGATTATCATGTATCTCCGCAGCTTCTTCTTCACTCTTGTTTTTTGTGGCCTTCCTTTCCTCGCGCATGGCGGAACCGTGCGCGAGCTCGAGCTGATTGATGGCAGTGTCATTCGCGCGGAAGTGCTCTCGATGGACGGAAAAACGTATCGGCTTCAATCCGATACCTTGGGCACGATTGAAGTCCCGGAGTACCGGGTCAACGCGGTTCGCTCACCGGGAGATTCCGAGGATTCTCCCGGTGAGCGAACCGCGTTGGAACCGACCTTCAGTCCCACGGCTCCGGCCGTGGCGGCACCAACACTAACCCCTTCCACCAACGCGCTACAACAAGCGTTGAGTCAAAACCCAGCGGCCATGAGCAAAATTATCTCCTTGCAAAACGATCCGCTGATGCAACAGGTGTTAGGGGATGAGAGTACCATGCGGGCGGTGCAAGCTGGGGATCTGGGCACGCTGATGAATGACCCGAAAATTCGCGCCTTGATGAATCATCCCACCATTCGGGAGTTGAGCGGGCAGTACGGACAGTGACCAAAGAGGGGGCGTGAACACCCCACGCCCCAATACCCTATTCCCCATAGTGGACGATAATCTCTCGCGCGAACTCGACGATGCTTTCCTCCACATAGCCCCACGGTGGGGAGATCACGAATTGTGTGAGCCCCACCGCCTCCAGGGCCTTGATCCGGGCAATAATCTCGTCTCGTGTCCCAGTGAGACTCATCGACTGGATTGCTTCTGGCGTGATGAACTCTTCTTCACCCGGATGGAGAAAGCGCGAATGGGTGGCATGAATCTCCGCCCACCGGTGATCGAGATACCGACAATACGCGGGCGTGAGAAATGGCTGTAAGTACGCTGGCGCGACTTTGCCATGCTTCATCACTTCGTAGCCATAGTGCAACGCCACGGCGATCCGTGGCCCAACACGAGACAGCACCCGTGGCGAGTTGATCGTTTCCCCCGGACGGAGCACGCAAGAAATGCCAATCGTCACGACCGGGAATGGTGCGGACGCGGTTGGTCGCTGGGGAAGCGTGCTGAGCGTTGTCTTGAGCACCGTTGGGGAGAGGATACTAATCGTGATGAGACCATCTCCGAGATCACTGGCGACCGTCAAGGCTTTGGGATGAGAGGCCGCGACGTAGATCGGGATGGGATCGCGCACGTTGATATATCCGTTCTCCACGTCGAAGAAGCGAATCCGTGTGTCATGCCCACGTTCGTGGTAGTCCACTTCCCGCGCTTGGAATAAACCACGACACACTTCGATAGTGTGGCGAAACGTGGCGAGCGAGGTCGGTGGCAATCCCATTGCCCGCCACGCGGTATGGCCCGTCCCAATGCCCAGGATCACCCGCCCCGGCGCCAGCGCGTTGATGGTGGCGATCGCATGCGCGATGACCGGCGCGATGCGCGTCCCAGCAATGGTCACCGCCGTGCCAAGGCGAATCTTCTCCGTATGCTCAGCCGCTAGGGCCATGCACGCATAGACATCCGAGGCGAGCATCTGCGTA
>JABFSC010000069.1 GCA_013140885.1 Deltaproteobacteria bacterium
ACGCGCAGTCTTCAGAATAAGTAACGTCTTGGAAACGCACTCCGATGGAGGGGTACGCCATGACCCGCCCCTCCACTATTCCGGTGCCGATTCCTCGCCCTGCTCTTTCGTATCACTCGGCGAATCCGGTGGGGTGGGAGCAGCGGCCTCTTTCTTGTCCGCCGGTTTTTCCCAAAAATCCGCGGGCTTTTTATTGAGACGGTCAAACACGTGATCGCGCAGACCGAAGACCGTTTGGCCGCCTTCTGCCATCGCGAACACTTTCTTTGTTTCGCCCTCGGCTTTCTGGCCAGTGAGGATGGAGGCGATCTTCTTGCCGTCTTTGTCTGAAACCGTGACCGTGACCACTGGCTGGTCGAGACCATAGCTACTCAAGTCGGTCGGGTTCTCGGCGGCAATCTCGAATCCGCGCAATTCTCGGAGGTCGGCGACGTACTGACTTAGGGCCGGCTCACGCAAGGTGCCTTCCGCGGTTTTGTCGATAGCCCACTTGTTGTCGGCTCCACGGGTGAGCGTGAAGGTGTCGCCATCTTGACGTTTGACTTCGACTTTGGCCGCTTGGTCGGGAGCGATTTGGGCCACCGTTTTGTCACGGAAGTCGCTTGCCGTCTTACCAATATCCCGTAACACCCAATCCCCCACCAAAAAGAGCGGTTTCTCTTGACCAACGCGCTTGAGATAGCGAGTTTTCCCGCCATTATCGTTAGTCTTCTCGTTGCCGAGCTGGATGGTTTTCTGGGCGTTATCAGTGCCAACCGTCAGCATCACTTCTAGTTGTGGGGGCGCGAGACCAAAATCCTTGGGTTCAAGCAGCGGGTCCTCGAGAAAATCTTGCGCTCGAATGGAACGGACATTGGAAAGGAAGGTGCGCACTTCCGCGTCGTCAGCCTTGGTCGCGACCGGCTTTTCCAGTTTCCAGCCGTCGTCCGCTTTCTGGAGGACAATCTCGCTGTTCGGCGCGCGAATCTCGACTTTTTTGACCTCTTCGTCGGTGAACGCCAAAATCGTGCGGTCGCGGAGATCCTTGACCTCTTTCGTCAGGCCCGACCGGAGAATCTGCTGGAGCAGGAGGATTTTTTGCTCCCCCTCTTTTTGCGCGTAGAGCGAGGAACCCACAGGCGTGTCCTTGCCCAGCGATACGAGCGGAAGGGACTTGCCGTCCTTGAGCGTCAGCTTGAGCTTCACTCCCGGTGCGTTCAAGCCGTATACCGTGAGGTCTTGCGGCACCTCGTCCAAGATGCGTTTGATCTCGGCGTCGATGATGGAGGTAATGAGATTATTGACCGTGGGGTCGTCAGCATCGGCCTCAACCGGCTGGGTGATCCGCCATTTCCCCGCTTCATTTTTCTTCAAGGTCAGTGCCCGGTCTGGATAGGTCAAGGCGATTTCGACGATCTCGTCTCTCTCCACCAAGACGAGTTGACTCTCCTCTTTCTCCTTCTGCACACGGGGGACTTCAACAAGATAGATGTATCCTCCCAGAATCAGGAGGACGACGATCATCAACAACGATTTACGCTGGTTCATAACACGCTATGGCGATGAGGTATTTACGACGCGCGACGCCACCACACGGCTAAGCCCGCGATCAACAGCACTTCGGGCAGGACGAGCACCGAGAGGTAGAAAATCGCCGTTCCTTGTTCAGCGGAGAATTGCACCCGCGAGGCGCGGATGGTGCGCGCGCGGATGGACATCAGTCCTTCTTCACCGATGAGCCATCCGATGGAGTTCAGAATCAAATCGCGATTAAAGTATTGGCCAACATATTGGTTGTTCGCGAATGTGGAATCGCCGAAGACGACGAGGCGGGCAGTGCTCTCTTTCTCCTTCTCCACGCCCATTTCCTTCAGATTGGCGGTCGCCGCCACGGCAAGGGAAACCGGTCCTTTGCGGTCGATGTCATCAAGCCGCGCCGTCTGCCGCTGAAAGATGCTTTCCAGATCGGTCTCCGCCCATGCGTTGGGGCCAGTCTGCGCGAGATTCACGACCGTTACTCCCGCTTTCCCCTCCGCGTTCGCCTCTACTGATCGTGACATGCCGTAGGTGGTGAGCGCGTTACTGCGACGACTCAGTTCTTCGGTGATGGGATGCGCGCCGTAGGAGGTGACGAATGGGGTCAAGGTGAAGGTGCGTCCTTTGAGCAATTGGAGCTGTTCGTCCACGATCACATCATCGCCGACTTGGATACCCCACTGCGCGAGATACGTGACCAGCTCGGACGTGCCACGCGGATTGAGCAAGAAGAGCGCATGCTTACCTTTTTTGATATGGGCATCAATCGCGGTGATTTCGTGCGCTTGCAGAGCGCGGTCGCCTCCGCCGACAACCAACAAGTTCGCGTCGTCGGGCACCGCCGCGTCGGCGGAGAGGATAATCGGCTTGGTTTCGTAGCTCTCATTTTCCAGGGCTGTTTTCAGTTGCCCATAGCCACGAGGCTCTCGGAGGTCATTGATGTCCGGCTCGCCGTGGCCACCAAGAAAATAGACGATCTTTTTCTCCGCTCGGGTAATTTTAATCACCCCATTGGTGACCTCCTCCTCGGAGACTTTGTTGATCACGTTGGTCCGTTCGCCATATTGCATGTGCACAGCGGGAATCGCGGTGATCTGAAACTTCTCGGCGAGGTCGGGCTGCTTGTCCGGGTCAATGAGGCGAAATGAGACATGCGAGGAAACCTCACGGTATCCATTGAGCAATTCCCGCAATGCGGGATCGGAGCCGACTTCAACGAAGGCGTTGATCTCCAGTGGTTTGTCGAGTTTCTGGAGGAGGTTGCGCGTTTGTGGCGAAAGGCTGAAGACGCCTTCTTCCGTCAAATCAAACCGGTGGTGATTGCGCGTGGAGAGGTAGTTCACCATCACCAAGGCCAGAAAGAAGAGAACCGAGTAGAGTAGTGCTTGCGCGCCCTGTTTGGTGGAGCGTTCGCCAAGAAAGGTGCCGAGCGACCCGCGCGCGGACGCCAGATAGGTCGCGACCGCCAGGACCCCGAGCACGAGATGGATGATGACGTACAGGGAAAGGAGCCGGGTCAGAAAGTACGCGACACCAGCGAAGAGCAGAAGAATAGTGCCAACAATGCCGTAAAATGATCCCAATCCAGCCATGGTCTTTACCTCCAGCGCAGGGATTCAACAGAGCGCTGGGTCAGAAACAGCGCCAAGGTAATAAGACTCGCGAAATAGACGAGCGCGCGGGTGTCGATGATCCCCCGCACCATCTCCGCGAAATGCTCGGTCACCGAGAGATAGCGCAGGAGCGGACCAAGGACATCACCCGCTGTTTCCGCGGGCCACCCAATCACGTAGAGCAGGAGCGTCGAGACCAGCCCACTCACGGCGGCGATGATTTGATTTTCAGTGAAGGACGAAGTCAACAAGCCAACGGCGACGAAAACGGTCGCGAGCAATAACAGGCCGAGATACCCAGAAGCCATGACCCCAAACTCCGGGTTGCCAAACGCGATGAGAATCGCCGGGTAAATGAGGGTCAGCCCAATCATAATGGCGATGAACAGAAACGATGCGAGAAATTTTCCTAGCACGATTTCGCCGGTGCGGACCGGGGAGGTGAGCAATAATTCGAAGGTCCCACCTTTGCGTTCCTCGGCGTACGCGCGCATGGTGATCATCGGCACGAGAATCACCAGGACAATCGCGAGATTGTGCATCAACGGACCGATCACGTAGTCATTCAGGTTGAAGCGGTTGGCCGCCTCTTGCCCCTGCGCTTGTAGGTAAAGGCTCAAGAGCAAATTGAAACGAGAGAGCAGGTTAAAGAAAAACCAGCCGCCGAGGAGGAGGAAGCCCGTAAGGACGACGTAGGCGACGGGAGAGACAAAGTAGGAACGTAATTCCTTGCCAACGATGGTGAAGATGTTTCTCATGCGGTCACCTCCGCCGGTGCGGGGTTGTGTGCCTCGTCGTGCGTCTCTTCTTGTGAGATCGCCTTGAGAAAGACCTCTTCCAAAGTCTGTCCTTGCGTGAGATTGACCAGCAGATCTTCCATCACGACCCGGCCAGCACGAATGATGACGACTTTTTCGCACACCTGGGCCACTTCCGGCAGGATGTGAGTAGAGAGCACCACGGTGTGTTGCCCAGCGAGTTCCCTGATGAGCGCGCGAATTTCGATGATCTGTTGCGGGTCAAGACCAACGGTGGGCTCGTCGAGGATCAACACTTCTGGATTGTGGATAATCGCCTGCGCGAGGCCGACGCGTTGGCGAAAACCTTTTGAGAGATGCCCTGTGACGCGGTTGGTGACCTTGGTTAGTCCACAACGAGTGAGGGCGCGATCAAGCGCGTCGGGGATCGTGGCCTTGGGCATGCCCTTGATGCGCGCGACAAACCGCAAATAGGCCGAGACGGTCATGTCGTTGTACAGCGGTGGACTTTCAGGCAGATACCCGATGCGTTTCCGCGCTTCGAAGGATTGATCGAAAATGTCGAAACCGGCGACCTTGACCGTCCCGCCCGAAGCCGGCATGAAGCCGGTGATAACGCGCATCGTCGTGGTCTTGCCCGATCCGTTGGGACCGAGGAAACCCAAAATTTGCCCTGAAGCAACGTTAAAAGAAATATCCGAGACCGCGGTAAGATCGCCGTAGCGTTTGGTGAGATGTTGGACTTCTATCATAGCAGAGCAGTGCGATACTGAGTGTATTTGGGAGGAAACGTTTGTTCTTGCGACATTTCCTCCCCCGCAGGACATAATGCCGCTCTTGAATGTTGTCAAGCTGGCGGTGGAGAATGGACGCGCTTTTTGTTAGATTCGGCGGCATGGGGTCGCAAAAATTCAGGCGACTGAATATGTTAGAAGTTATGAACGTCTGTTAGCATGTGTACGTGTGGTGGAAGCGAGCGATTGGGAACTTGTCCGGCGTTGTAAAGAAAACGACCGGGACGCTTTTCGGGAACTGGTGGAACGGTATCAACGAAAAGCCGTGGCTATTGCGCTGGGCATGCTCCATGATCGCGAGGACGCGCTTGAAGTGGCGCAAGAAGCCTTTGCTAAAGTCTTTACGAGCATTAAACATTTCAAGGAAGAGGCAAGTTTCTACACCTGGCTCTATCGGATTGTTACCAACCTCGCCATTGACCGCCAACGTCAGAAAAACCGCCAACCCTTGCTGGAACGCGAAGACCCCGAAGAGGGAGAAACCGACCGCATCAATTCCCTGCCCTCTGACCCGAGTGATGATCCCTATGAACAGATCAAGGACAAGGAACTACGGAACCGCATCCGCGCCGCGGTTAGCGAGTTGACGCCCGCGCATAAAGCGGTCATACTTTTGCGCGAAGTTGAGGGACTGTCCTACGAAGAGATCAGCGATATTCTCCAATGCTCTCGTGGCACGGTTATGAGTCGATTACATTACGCACGGAAACGATTGCAGTCTCGGCTCAAGGGCGAGATTTAACGATGACGCGTATGTCCCACCTGTCATCACCATCCCCGGCTATTCTTACTCAGTCAAAGTCGCCCCCGGCTTTGCCCTGTATCCATTCTCACTCCCCATTGTAGGCGCTTATGGCAATGTGTCCGCACGTTGAACGATTGATCCCCTTGCTCCATGACGGTGAACTGTCGAGCCCACTGCGGCGCGAAATGCACGCCCATCTTGTGGCGTGTCTTCCTTGTACTCGCGCGTTGTCGCTCCTTGAACGAGGGCAAGAACTGATCAGCCAGGTCATTGATGAAGAGATCGACAGTATCGACTTCTCGAATTTTTGGCAGGGCATAGAGGAAAAGCTCAGGGAATCACGACCGTCTTGGTCGATACGGTTTCGGTTATGGGTGGAACGCTGGCATCTTACCCAGCCCCTCTACGCTCCAGCGTGGGCGGTCGCGGCTGTTCTGTTGCTCACCATCGGGGTCCTCCTCCAACAAAAAAGTCCTCTCTATATTTCTCAATCCCCGACATCCCCGCCTGAGAGAAAGGCCGAGCAGTCGTCACCAGATACGCGTCCAGCCCAACCAGCGCTCGTCGCCGATCAACCATCAGGTAGAGACCACTCTAATGATTGGGTCGCGTTCGTCAGCAATCAAGCTCAGATTGAGTCGCTTTCCTCGTCCGACACGGTGGCGGTGTGGAACGATCCTGGCAATAACTCGACGGTGATCTGGATTGGAAGCGAGATGAGCGAAGAAGCGCCATGAGTTTGTCGCGCATTACACCGATCAGCTTGGCCCTTGCTCTGCTGTGCGCCTTTCAGGCCCTCGCCCAAGAAGTCGAACTGCGGATTGAAACCGTGCTCGCGACGAATCCTCCGGTCACCACGCCTGGGCTCGTCAAAGAGTTTGAGGGACAATTTAATCCCGATCTCCAAAGACAACTGACAAACGCGTTCCCTTACGAGTCCTACCAACTCCTCGAACAGGTGAGTCGGAAGGGGCGGTTGGGGAAACGTGAGGATTTTGCTCTCGCTGGCGGTCGGGTCCTTCAGATCGCCCCGCGCAAATACACGAACCATCGCATCGCTCTGCAAATCATGCTGATGGAGGGAAGTGCCCCTTCCCCTTTCGTCAATGCGGCCTTGTCCCTCCCTAACAACGGTACGGTTTTCTACGGTGGGAGGCGGTATCAAGGCGGGATCTTGATTATCCGTATTGGCGCGACCGTCAAGGAATAACGCCGCTTTCTCAACCCGCCTTGTGGTTCTCCCTCCCGCTTCACCGCCGGTATTTGTCAAATCCACTCGTCGCCCGTATACAGATGAACGCTGTAGTTTCCCGCAAACGAAACTACGACTTTTGGGATTTTTCCGGATCGGGACTTTGGGGTTTTTCTGGATATTGTTGGGGGTATGAACGAAGCACCCCAAATGCCTCATAGCCGAGTTGACGTG
>JABFSC010000734.1 GCA_013140885.1 Deltaproteobacteria bacterium
GTGATAGAGCGACGGGGAAATCAAGGGGAAGACGTTGTGGACATACGCGAAGTCCGGGACAAACGTGTTGACCACGTCAGTGATTTCTCGCCGTGTCTGCCGTGAGAAGATGCTTTGGAAGCCAAACCGCGCTTTCTGTCCAAAGGTATACTGCTTTATCTCGTTATTCTCCCTGGTATGACTATACACTTCGTCGTTGTGCGCTGCTAACAGTTTCCGTTCAGCATGAAAAACAGCATCTTCCCCACCAAACTGTTGGTAGAAATTATGAACCAAGAGGACCTTCATCGGCGGAGGGTATCCTTTCTGGTGCGGGAGAGGGCTCCCAAACCGCAAACACCACACAGTACATCGGGCATCAGTTCTCGCATCGACCGTTACGAGGGGCGCAATGGTGCGCGCACCGTCTGGTTTGTCACCGTCTCGCAATACTCCTTCCACGTAGAGGCGAACATGCCGACATTGTAGCCACCTACGGCGTGCTGCACTCGCCCTCCCATTTCCTTCCGTACGTGAGGCGGCGCGGCGAGAAAGCGGGCAATCCCGCGCGAGACCCCGGCAAGGCTTCGTTCCAGCAAAAATCCGTGTTCCCCATCGCGGAAAAAATCCGCGACGCCATGAAATGAAGTGACGAGCAAGGGAAGACGAGCCGCCGCCGCTTCAAAAGCGACGAGGGAGAACGTCTCATAAGCAGAAGGGAGGATAAAAGCGTCCGCTGCCCACAGAAACGGCCGGATATCATGTTGTAACCCAACGAAGTGGATGCGTTCTTCGAGGCCCAGCTCCCGCGCACGAGAACGGTAGGTATCGACTAAATCGGCTTCACCGCCGACCACGAACAACTTCACGTGCGGTTCTGATCGTTGTGCCAGTACGTCAAGCAACAAGGGAAGCCCCTTACGTTCAAAGTGGCCAAGCGCGACAAACACCAAGACAATGTCGCGTTCGTGCAGACCGAAACCTTGGCGAAAATCTTCGCGTTGAAAGCTTGGCGGCGGACGGAGGCGCTCGATATCGACGGGATTCGGAATGCAGCGAATCTTCCCCTTCGTAAAGGGATACTCCGTTGCGATCTCGTCAGCGAGGCCCTGAGACGGCACGACAATGGACGAAATCCGTTTATACACCCAAGGCTCAATCTGAGCGCGCAACCAATGATCAAGCCATCTGAGCGTTCCGCGCACACCGCCGGGCGCTCCCTGTGACCAGTGGTGTGTCAGATAGGCACGATGGCAAAAGTGAGCATAACTCATAGTGCCAATACTGACGTTGCACTCAACGATGATGACGAGATCAAACCGGGCTTGCTGGAAGAAGTGATACGTCCAGTAATAGCACCAGGCCAACAGGTGATAGGAGAGAAAAAGGAACGCTAGTGGCCGTGTGGGCGTGGGAATACGAACAAAATGAATGCGATCTGGGCGAGGATTATCGAACTCCGCGGCAAAGACAACGAATTCATGTTCGTCGCACAGCCGTTGTAGCATGTGTAAGAGACAACTGCCGATCGGGCTCGCGCGGACGATCTTGTACTCGAAAACCGCAATATGCATCGGGTCTCACTCCCCTACAAAGCGTCGGGTCGTCTCACCTGTCGGTAGAGAATCTCCATTGCGAGGGTGGCCGTTATAGCGGACAGACAAAATCCCATGATCGCTCCTTTCACACCCCACGCGACAGTCAGGCCTACACCAAGCGTAAGCGTGACCGCCGCGGATATTGCTTGCGCCCAAAACACACACTCTGGCCTTGCCAGGGCGCGGAGCATAGCGCTGGGGACGGTCACACTCCCCAGGCAGAGCGCGAGCCCCCCAAGCAACCATGCGACGGTATCGTCTGCCGTGTACTGCCTGTTATAGAGCCAGGACAGCAGCGGGCTGAAAAACAACAACAAGCAGCCTCCGTACAAGAGCGCCCCCATCGTAAAGACCCCAGAAAGCCGTCGCATGGTGCGATGTTTTCGCTCGTCTGGAAGCCGTGCTAAAGCAGCAATCAGGAGCGGACACAACGCCGCCCCGACGCGTGATATGGGGACCAGAAAATTCAGCGCCGCCCGCAGGGCCGCGCTCGCTTCGAGTCCGTGCCAGCTCAGGAGCAGGTAATAAACGTTCTCTGGAATCCAGGTGAAGACATACGTTGCCAGACTCCAGCGTCCGTATTGCCGATGTTGTGTCCAGACCTCTCCCAGAAAATCGCCAGGTTGCCGCACGCCCCCCACGACCGGAAGCCGCATCCACAGCCACGCCCCGGCACCAAGACTCGCGATTGCCATTACGCCCAGCCCTGACACCGCCGATAACCAGTTATAGTGGCACAGTACGGAGGCTCCACCGACAATCAATATCAAGTACAGGACTCCGCCTCTCGCGGCCACGGAGAGCTGCTGAGGATAAAGATAATAGGAGGATCGGAGGAGCCATAAAAAAAGGAACGCTGGGGTGCATAATCCGAGCATCAACACCGTGGTGCCCAGGTGATCATACCCTGTCACTTTCAGTCCAGCCCCGATACACAACACCACGCCACCACCGAGCGCGGCAAAAGACCGGTGCCAATAGAAGAGCGCGCCAAGATACGCGGGCAGACACTGATAATATTTTCGAGCACCGTAGACCAACAGTGGCTCACCAAACAGAGCAACCTGCCCCGCGCCAAGCAGCAGAAAAATCGCCAGTGCAACGGTAAAGGCGCCGTAGTCTTGCGGGGCCAGCCAGCGGGCAAGGAGCATCTGGAACAGGAAATTACTTGCGGTAAACACGCCTTGATCAACAAGCGTCCACACTCCGGCGCGAGCGCCGATCGGCAGGCCCTGGCTCGCTTCCGTGAGACGCGCGGCGGCATCCCCCGGTAGCAGATCACTCGTCTTCTGAGCAGGACGCGAGGGCAGCATGCCCGGATGGTCCAGACGGCTCGCGCCCGTTGCCTTGAAGTTATACAAGTCTCGCCCTCAACCGAACCTGGGGGGTGGAGACCTCCGTCCCCACACGTCCATCCCCGGTCAGGGTACGCGCCCGGAAATCACTCACCCAGATCGCAATGGCCACAATAATAAACAGCGGTCCGCCAACAAACACATAGTGCATCCCGTTATCCGTCACCGAGGTAAAGAGCAATGCGCCAATGCTCAGCGTTGCCGCCATACTCCACTTTGCTTGGAGAGCGTTCTTCCTCAAGTGGGCAGCCTTCCAGGTCTGCCATTGTCGCCACCACAGAGGAAGCCAAGCTGCGAGTAAAAGTATTTCACCAATGACACCAAGATCATGAAAGGTGTTCAAATACTCATTATGCGGCATGTAATTGGCGGATTTTGGTTTGGGCATGAGGCCACCGACGAGCACGGCAGCACTACCGGTCCCCCACCCAATAATCGGATTCTGTATTGCGTGATTGAATGTGAGTGGCCACATATAGTCGAAGCGCCCGGCCGAATTCATGTCCTGCCAACTGTCGGAGGTGAGAGCGGTTTTTTCACCGCTAAGGAAGTAGCGTTCTCGATACGCCGGAATCTGCACCAGGAGCAGGACGGCAAGCACTGGTGCCACGCAGGCAACAGGGAGTGTTCGATAGAGCTTGGTGGGATTTATCGACGCAACAAAGAAGAGCATCAAGGCGGTGGCACTCGCCATACGCGATAAGGTCACCAGGATGGTCAACAGGGCAACCACGCTCGTCAAACACCCTATGCGTTTCGAGCGTGAGTCGTGTCCATAACACCAGCGTGCGAGACTGAACGACAAAGGAATCAGGAGATAGAGGGAAACCGCCCGTGGATGCAAGAGCGGCAGCGAATCACGATCATGGTTCATCAATCCGAGGGGCAGGAGAATCGCAACCAGGATAGCCGGAATGATGACCATAAAGAAAAACATGCCCTCCACCTGCGCGACCAAACGATCCCGAGACCGAGAGAGCGCAAACAGCGTATAGATACCGAGGAGAGGAGGAAGGCTATAAAAGAGAATGTCTTTCAAGCCCGTGCTCCCGTGAAAGGCAATCAGCCATCGCAACACGGCCCAACCACAAAACAGCAAGAACGGCAGAAACACTTTGGGGAATAGCATTCGCTGGGCATTAAAGCCGAGAATAAAAATCGCGATAATCGCAATGGCTATCCAGCCGAGTCCAGAAACACTGAGACTCATACCTCCTGCCTCTACCGAATCAAAGGCAGCAGTCAAGATAGACGCCGTGGCCGAGGTGAACATGACAAAAGAGACCAAGATCGTCGGGTTCAGCATGGTATGAACGGTTATGCCAAGGAGCACCCCAGCTCCAAGAAGAAACGGCAACAGCTTTGGTGGCAGACAAATAAGCATCATCCCCGTCATGAGCCCAAGTCCTAACATGGACACCGGCGTCATACCTAAGAGCATATCTTTGACAGCGTTCTTCACTGGCGTTTGCTCCTTAGTCCCTGCTCATGCTCGTGCCATTGCGTGGTGCACGGCAGCCACAAATTGTGTGGTCATTGTTGACATCGTGAGGGACCGTGCCGTCTGGTAGGCGTGCGTTTTCATCGCTCTGAGCCTCTCCTTGTCGCGGAGCAGGGTGGTCAGTGCTTCTTGATACAACTCCACCCGGGGCTCACTGACCACGTAGCCATTCTTCTCGTGCTGGATGTAGTCAAACTCCGGGCTCTGCTCGACCTGCCGCAGCGTTGTGACGACCGGCACACCATAGCAGAACCCGTGGACACAGGTGAGGCCAACCCGGCCAGGGATGACAAGTAAGTCAGCAACGAGAAAGACTTTGGCTAATTCATAGTCATCATAGATGGGCCCAAGAAAATGGACATGGGGCAGCTCTCTCGCCTGCTCCCGCACCTGGGGTAAACTTGCTCCTTCACCGACGATCAATAAGGCAGGCGCTGGGTCCATTGTCGTGCGCAATTGCCGGAGTGTGTGCAACAATACGTCAAGGCGCTTTTCTGGAACGAGCCGCCCGACATAGACAAGAACGGGACGTGCGCCGAGCTGGAGACGTTCGCGCAGTCCCCCGGCCCCGGCAATGACTCCCGGGTCCTGCGCCAGCGGAATCAGCGCCTCTGTGTCCAACGTATTACCAGAGACGAATATCTTTTCATTCTCTATCCCTACGCGGCAGCACTCCTCACGACCCCGGTTGGTATACACAATGAGGGCATCGGCAGAGGTCAAAAATATCTTTCTCATGCGATCTCGCAGGTATCTGAGTCCCGTGGCTAATTGATCGGGGCGGTACCCATACCCATAGAACACCAGCTTTTTTTTGTGCCACCCCCGCGTTGCCCACAGCGCCCAGTTCGTCAGGTTATGAATCGTTTCTTCACACACAATAACGTCGTAGGGTCCATAGCAGAGTTCGCGCCAGGCGGCCTGCCAGAGGGTGCGCTCGCGCTTTATTGGCCACGAATAACTCTTCACTTCCTGTGCATCAACGGTTGTCAGACCGGCAGTGGCTGATGGAGGCGAAAATTCCGCATTCCCGGCCCCATAAAAAGAAGTGACCTGGAGTCCTGGGACTTTGGCCAGTCGTTGCAGCAGCGGTACCCGGTAATTGGGAATGACCGGCTGGAGCCAGGCAACAGACAAAGGGGGGACCGGAGCATTAGACAGGGCGAAATGTGACACCTGCAAAGACGACCTCCTGCTGACACGGTTCGTGGGGAGCAGTTCCTCACTCATGATGAGGGATTGACCGCATCTATTATGATGGTGATACGACATGGATTCGCGCCCACGAGGTTCTTGAGTTTCCCTGCTCCCATGTACGACAAGACGGTTCTTCGGAGCAACGGTACAACTACTTTCGATAAGGGGTTGTGTTGGAGGTTTTTCATATCTTCCTGTTCATCCGCACGTGACACCCGCATCCCAACCGTGGTTCTCTACGTTCCCCTATCCGTTACGCCGCCACATCAAGCCGAGAAATTCACGATCTTCCCTGTCAAGACCTAGGGTAAACAGTGTCACACCAAAGACCAGCAGTGCGGTTGCCACGCTCCCGCAGAAGATGAGGGTCGGAGGACCCATGCCGCTTGCCCGCACGAACATCACCGCGAATCCCGCGAGCACTGCCGCCAACAGACCTTTCAGATACTGCATCTCGTAGGGCCATACTCCAAGGGTTCGTTTCACGTGCAGCAGCCCGGCAACGAACAGCCCGGTATACGTAGTTGCCGTGGAGAGCGCGGCCCCAAGTAACCCCCAGCGTGGGATCAGTAAAAACCCCAGAGTGAGATTGACGACGAGCATGAAGGCTGAAATCATCACCCAAGAACGCTGCTGCCCAGTCATAATGAGGAGATGGTCCACGGCGCCGGTGCCGACATTGATGAGCTGCGTCATCGTGACGATAATCAAAACGACCGCTCCGCCTTCATACTGGGGGCCAAAAAAAAACGTCATCGTCTCCCGTGGAGCCAGCATGAGCACGAGCCCAAAAGGGGCACAGCAATAGAGTCCCCATTTCGTGCTGATTTTGAATAATCTATCGAGCCTACCGATTTCGCCTTTCCGGTACAACTCAGCAATCAGCGGTGAAAAGATCGCATTAAACGCGCTTAATACGATGGCTAGCATGAAGCCGCACTGCACCGCGGCCTGATATATTCCGATATCCGCTGCCGAGCAGTAATAACTCACCAGCAGGCGATCTCCCCACACGATGAGCATCATCAAGACTCCCGAGGCGGCGGTAGGGAGTGAAAATCCCAGAACATCCCTCAATGCCGGCGCAGTAAAAATCGGAGGGTTGCTGTGGACCAGAAAGGGACGCGGGAAGAGTTTTTTTATGTAAAACAAGGCTAAGAGAAAGGAGAGGCCGAACGAGATGGTCGCCGCCCCCACAGCCCCCTGTAGAC
>JABFSC010000545.1 GCA_013140885.1 Deltaproteobacteria bacterium
GATTTTCCTAGTGTCCCACCCGAACTCGTCCAGATCGGAGAGAATTTCGTCAACGCCCGGAATTTGTCGATGAACATCATGGCGCGCGACAAAGTGCTCTACGATGGCCATGCGCTGGCGGCGGTCGCGGCCACCAGCCCGCACATCGCCGAGGAAGCGCTGAAACTCATCAAAGTCGAGTATGAACTCCTGCCGTATGTGCAGGATGTTCTCGCCGCGATGAAGGATGACGCCCCGATTTTGCACCCCGACCTGCGCACGAGTGGGACGCCGGACAAGAGCGACAAACCGACGAACGTCGCCAGTCAGGTGCGCTTCGCTCGTGGAGACCTGGAGGCGGGCTTCAAGGCGGCGGAGGTGATTGTCGAGCGTGAGTTCGACACGTCGATGGTCCATCAGGGCTACATTGAGCCCCACAACGCGGTGGCGCAGTACAATCAGGACGGGCGCAGCACGGTATGGGTGAGCACGCAGGGCACTTTCGCCATCCGTGAGCTGTGCGGTCATATTCTGCAAATGAATCGCGGCGATATTAAAGTGGTGCCCGCGGAAATTGGTGGGGGCTTCGGCGGCAAGACCACCGTTTATTTGGAGCCGCTCGCGTTGCTCTTGTCCAAAAAGACTGGACACCCGATCAAGATGGTGATGACCCGGAACGAGGTGTTGCGCGCGACGGGTCCGACCTCAGGCTCGCATATTCGCGTCAAAGTCGGCGCGAACAAGGACGGGAAGATCACCGCGGCACAGGTGTGGATGGCATACGAAGCCGGTGCCTATCCGGGTTCACCGATCGCCGTTGGCTGCATGACCGTGCTGGCTTCGTATGAGATCGACAATCTCCAGATTGATGGCTTTGATGTCGTCCTCAATAAGCCCAAGACAGCGGCCTACCGCGCACCGGGCGCGACCAATGCGGCGATGGGGACGGAGACGGTGCTCGACGAGGTGACGGAAAAGCTGGGCATTGATCCACTCGAGTTTCGCCGGATCAACGGGGCGAAAGAAGGAACGGCGCAACCGGCTGGTCCACAGTTCAAGCGCATTGGTCATCTCGAAACGGTCGAGGCCATTAAGAATAGTCCTCACTATCAGTCGCCACTCCCAAAGTCACAGAATGGCAAATTCCGTGGTCGTGGGGTGGCTTCGGGGTTCTGGATTAATGCGGGATTTCAGTCTTCGGCGACCGTGAGCATCAATACCGACGGCACGGCGAATGTGGTCACGGGTTCGCCTGATATTGGCGGCTCACGCGCTTCGTGCGCCATGATCGCCGCCGAGGTGCTGGGGCTTACGGCGGAACAGGTCCATCCGGTTGTCGCGGATACGGAGTCGATTGGTCATACCGACACGACGGGTGGGAGCCGTGTGACCTTCGCCACCGGCTATGCCGTGTATGACGCGGCTCACGACGCGGTGAATCAACTCAAGCAACGCGCCGCGACCTTGTGGAAAGTGAGCCCGGATCACGTGGTGTATCAAGATGGCGTGCTCTCGTGCACGACCAACGGCCATGAATCAATGACACTGAAAGAGTTAGCCGGCAAACTACCTCGTGCTGGAGGGCCGGTCACGGGGCAAGCGTCGGTGCTCCCACGCGGCGTGGGGCCCGCGTTTACCACGCATGTGGTGGACGTGGAGGTTGATGCCGAGACTGGGAAGGTCGATATCTTGCGCTATACGGCCGCGCAGGATGTGGGCAAAGCGGTGCACCCCAGTTACGTCGAAGGACAGATTCAAGGCGGCGTCGCGCAAGGTGTCGGCTGGGCGCTCAATGAAGAGTATTGCTACGACGAGAAGGGCCTCATGCGGAACACGGGGTTTCTCGACTACCGCATGCCGACGACACTGGATTTGCCGATGATCGAGACGATTCTGGTCGAGGTGGCGAACCCAGGCCATCCGATTGGGATTCGTGGCGTCGGCGAGGTGCCGATCGTGCCGCCGCCAGCGGCGATCGCCAATGCAATCTATCGCGCGGTTGGGGTGCGGATGACGGAACTCCCGATGTCACCGCCGAAGGTCGCGAAAGCGATCCTGGCGAAGAAGTAGAAAACAGGGGACAGTGGTCGGGTTACGGGGGACGGCAGAGCGTCTCAGTCGTGCTACCGCCGCATTATGCTTGTCAACCAGGACGGCCCCCCAAGGCCGCAGCGCGGTGCTTCCACTGGTTGCTTCCTCCGTCGTGTTGCTGCTAGAGAAAAGTCATTGGAAGGTGCACCGATGAACACTCAGAGTACGCTAGTTAAACCGCTTGTCGTCACTGCTCCCCTCCGTATGACCGAGGAGGAGTTCGTCGCGTGGTGCGACGAGGACACCAAAGCCGAATGGGTAGATGGGGAGGTTCTCATGCCGCCGCCCGCGAATTTGCAACATGTTGACCTAGCCGGATTCCTCTTAATCATTGTGCGGCTATTTGCTACCCAACGCGGTCTGGGAATGGCCTACGGTCCAGAATTGCAAGTCCGGTTTAGTGCTCTGCGTCGTCGGCGTGTTCCGGACCTGCTGTTCGTCTCCGCCGAGCGGACACACATTCTCAAAGCCACCGAGGTGGAGGGTGCGCCCGATTTGATCGTGGAGATTGTCTCGCCTGATAGTCCGGCGCGTGACTGGCGCGAAAAGTATTTGGAGTATGAAGCAGCGGGCGTTCGTGAGTATTGGGTCGTTGATCCCATGTCGCGGCGCTTTGAGGGCTACGCATTGGATGTGGAGGGACGCTACGCGCGTATTGAAGAGAAGGCGGGAGTCGTCTCTTCCACTGTCCTCACCGGATTTTCCCTGAAACCCGCGTGGTTATGGCAAGAGCCACTACCGAACCCACTCGTGCTGCTCAAGGAGCTAGGGGTGCTGTAGGGGCGCATGATTATCCGCCCCTACCTTCAGCGGATAATCATGCGCCCTCGTGGCAGCAAAAACAAAAAAGGGCCAGGAGTGAAAACTCCTGGCCCTCGTGTTTGCTAAAAGCTAAGAATTAAAAGCTAAAAGCTCTTTAGTTCAGATCCATCCGATACAGCTTCACCGCGTTGTCGAAGGCGATCTTTTGGGTGACCTCCGCCGGCACGCCCGCGAAATTCTTCGCGATCCATTCGCGTGATTCCGGCCAGGTGGAATCGGTATGCGGAAAGTCCGACGCCCACATGTAGTTGTTCTCGCCAAAAATCTTATAGGTCGCGGGACCGATGGGATCATCCTGGAACGTCGCCCACAGCTGTCGGCGCACATATTCGCTCGGCTTCATCGGCAAGGGATTTTTTTCCATCGCGCTGAATTTCTCGAATGCGTGGTCCATGCGATACATGAAGTGCGGGAACCAGCCAGTATCGTTTTCGGCTGACACAATGGTCAGTTTCGGGAAGCGCTCCAGCACGCCACCAAAAATAATCTGCACGAGGGAGCGCTGCACTTCGTGAATCAGCGCCATGTAAAACGTGCTGATTTGGTCAAAGTTGATCTTGCTCTCCTTGCTCTTGCCGGTGATGACGTGGAGCGAAAGGGGCATCTGCATTTCTTGCGCGGCCTGCCAGAACTTGTCGTACACCGGGCTGCCGTAGGGTTTGTCCTCTGGTGGCGATCCCCAGATCATCGCGCCACGCATCCCTTGCTTGTGGAGCCGTTCGAGATCCTTGGTCCCCATGTCGATGTCTTCCAGCGACACCAAGCCAACGCCATACAGCCGCTTCGGATTGTGCGAACAGTATTCCGCCACCCAATCGTTGTACACGCGGAAACACGAGCGTTGTAAATCTGGGTCTTGCAAACCAAACAGCGGCATGCCGAGCGTGGTATAGAGGACTTCGGCTTCCACGCCGTCGATGTCCTGATCCTTGATCCGTTCGACGGGGTCCCAGCCACTCGGACGAGCGGCTTCGTATCCTTTGCTGAGGTGATCCTTCAATTCCTCACCCGAACGGCCAGCACCGAAGCCGCCGGCGACCGGGAAAGGCTCGATCCCTTCGGCCACGAAAATGTAGCCAGGTTTCTTGGGATTCTGCACGACGACTGGCGACCGATCCCTGAATTTTTTATCCAGGCGCGCCGACCAGAGGTCCGCTGGTTCCATAACATGAGAATCAGCGGACACTACACGAAGATTAGGCATAAGTCCTCCTTTTTTGTAAGCTGTTGTCTGTCGTGAAAGTTGGGAAGCATGTCCTCTGTGACACAGCCCAGGGAACACGTCAAGGGACATCGGCGCGCGCGCTGGTGAGGAATTCCTCACTTCTCGTGAATTAGCCCCAGGAATTCCCGCAAGACCCGGTAGGTCAGCCCCCAGATTGTCTTGCCGCCGTAGACCAGCGCGGGGACATGGATCGTGGACTTGTCTGGCATATCGCGCTGGACAGTTTGTTCGACGCCGTCTTGCTGCATGAAGGATAGCGGCACCCAAATGGTATCTTGGACTTCCACCGGGTCGGGCTCCGGCTGGGCCTCCGGGGCGACGAGATAGACAAACGGGGAGACCGCCATGTTGGTCATCTTGCCCCGCGCCATCGCCTGTACTTCGGCGAGGCGGCCAAGATATTCGCCATGGATGTCGAGATTGATGCCGACTTCCTCCCGGGTCTCGCGGTGGATCGTGACCCGCAAATCCGGGTCTTCCGGGTCCTTCCGCCCACCGGGAAACGCCATGTGGCCAGACCACGGATCGTGAGGATGATGGGCGCGATGGATAAACAGGACATGCAGGTCTTCCGCCATGGGTTGGAGTAAGAGCGCGACGGCCGCGCGCATCGGGTCTTCAAGCTCGACGCGCGGCGGGTCGTGACTTTCAAGCATTTGCCGAATACGGGTAATTTTTCGGTGCACCATAAGATTTGTTCCACTGGCACGAAGGTACATCATCCTCGCGTTTTCTGACAAGGGTGACGCGCATTTTTTCTTTGTCAGCCTCGCCGGGATATGCTACACCACGAGCTGTCCGCAATTCATCGAGAAAGGAGAATCGAGTCTTGAAAAAATCTGTAGCAATGTTGTTCTGCGTGGGGGCGCTGGCCTTAGCCAGTGTCGCGATTCCCCCCTCCAGTAGCGCCCGTGATTATGGAGAAAGCGGCATATCCGAGCGCGACCTGCGCAGTTTTCAGCGTTACCTTGATGACCACTGGGAGACAGCTCAGCAGTTGTATCGTAACCCCGACCTGATTAACGACCGTGAATATGTCCGCGATCACGATGCCCTCCGAGATTGGCTCCGGGACCATCCCGAAGCCGCGCGAGAAATTCGCGACAATCCGCGCGCGGTGCTGTGGCGTGAGCGGGGGCGGCCTGGTTCCGACGGGCGCGATGAGACTTCCACCCGCCTGACCGATCGCCAACGGCGCAATTGGGAGGAGTTCCTGGATGAGCACCGGGCCGTGGCCAGGGATTTAGCCAATAATCCGGATTTGGTGAATGACACGCGCTATGTGCATGATCATGGAGCATTAGACGAATGGTTGCGCGAGCATCGCGAGGCGGCGGCGATCATCATGGCAAACCCGAGCGCCTATATTTCCCGGTCAACCCGATCTTCAGAACCCGAGCCCGATTCTGGCCAGCCAACCGCCAGGGATATTCAGAGTTTTGAGCAGTACCTGGACCGCAATTGGGAAGTAGCGGATACTCTGTATCGCGATCCAGAGTTAATCAAGAGTCGCAGATTCATCCGTGATAACCCTTCGCTCGACGATTGGATGCGCGCGCATCCCACCGCCGCGCGGGCGATTCGTGAGCGGCCACAAGATTACCTGTGGCGGGAACGAAGCATGGGCATCGACGGCTTTTTACGTGGACTGATCACCCCTCGGTGAGGCAATAGGACTGAGAAAAAAGGACTGAGGCTACAGCGGTTTCCATGCGAGTGAAGAGCTTATCGTCGGTCCCCCTCACCCTAACCCTCTCCCATCCTGGAGAGGGAACCTGAAGACCATCTCTTCAGACAAGTGGAAACCTCTGTAGTCCTCAGTCCTTATGTTCCCCCCTTAGACTGGAGTCGTTGTGAAATTCGCCACACTCTCAATCATGGACTATCATCCGAGCGCGGGACGGTCGGTGCCCGCGTTCTATGCCGAAGTCCTGCAACAGATTGAAGTGGCGGAAGCCCTGGGGTTTCATTCGGTATGGTTCGCCGAACATCACTTCAGTAGTTACGGCGTGTGTCCCGCGCCGCCGGTGCTGCTGTCCGCCGCCGCGCAACGGACGCAACGTATCCGCCTCGGCGTCGCCGTCAGTGTGCTCCCCTTTCACAACCCGCTCGAAATCGCGGAGCAATACGCGATGGTCGATATGCTGAGTAACGGTCGCCTCGACTTCGCGGTCGGTCGCGGCTATCTCGCGCATGAATATGAAGGGTTCCGCCTTTCACGCGAAGAGAGCGCGGGGCGATTCGACGAAGCGCTGACCATTATTGAAAAAGCGTGGGCTGGAGAGACCTTCTCATTCGATGGGCGTTATTTGCACTACGGGCCGCTGACGTTGAACGTGTTACCCATCCAGAAGCCACGTCCGCCGATGTGGATTGCTGGGCTCAGCAAGGAGACGTACGCCGCCGCGCCTCGGCGTGGCTATCCCATCATGGGTGTCCCTTACATTCTTCCGCACGTCAACGATCTGGAACCCTTGCTGGCGGAATTCAATCGGGTCGCGGACGAAGTACAGCTCGCCGCATCGTTACGCGAGCCGACTTTTGCGTTTCATTGCTATGTGGGGGAAACCGACGCGCAAGCGGAGCAAGAAGCGCGCGCGTATATTCAGCAGTATGTCGATACCCGCGCGGTCGGCAACACCAAAAGTTTCGCCGAATTACAGGAGAAGGGATTGATTATCGTGGGTGGCCCGGACCGCTGTCTGCGGCTGCTCCGACGGC
>JABFSC010000041.1 GCA_013140885.1 Deltaproteobacteria bacterium
GATCATGGCCGAGAGCGAGAGGCAGGCCAACGTGCCCACCAGAGTCCAGGTCGTGAGGGTTTGGAGGCGATAGCTCAAGCGGACCCCCACCATGCACAGCATCCACGTACCAATCAGAAAGACCCCGGCCCCCAGCCAGACGGGAATGGTGAGCAAGCGGGCGCTGAGCACGCCGACGATGGTCGCCTCGGCTCCGGTGAGAAAGAGCGTGAGGAGGAAATAGGGGATCGTCAAGGCGAACCCGACAGGACGGCCAAAACTGCGCGACAGATAGGCGAGCAACCCCACCCCACTGGGGACGATTTCCATGAGTCGCTTCAGGGCACGGGCGAGCAGCAGGCAGCAGGCACCCGCCGTGGCCACGGCGGCGACTGACCAGACGCCACCCACGAGCCGCTCAATCTGGAAGAGGCCGATGGCACAGACGGCGGCGATGGCGGTGCCACAACTGGTGGCCACTAAGGTCGCCACCGCGGGTGACGAATGTGGCCGTACCGGCGTGCGTGGCGGTGATGGGGGAGCGGCTAGCTCGGACATAGCACCGTCACAATGTAATCAAGGCGCAGGAAGTCTGCTTCCGCCCCTTGCACGGTTAAATCGCCAAACACGTAGGGCTCATTCGGGTTGAGGCGAAACTCCAGAATGTCTTGGAGGGTGGCGCTATCGGAGGTGATGACGAGCGTGCCTGGCAATGCCTGTTCATGCAGGGCAACGATACGGCCATGCTCCACCTGGAGGGAGATCGTCTCTCCGCTATCCGTGGCGACAATGACAATGGTGGGACTCCAATCCTGATGATCCGCGACCAGATCAGCACGGGCGTGATACGCGGAGATGAAGCCGGTGGCCGCGGTGGTGAGTATCATGGGAGTAGTTCCTGAACGGTCAAGTTGGGAAGCGTTCAGCCGTCAGCTATCAGCTTTCAGCAAAACTATAGGGAAGTGAGACCAAGATGTCGGGTCATCTTCTGTTTTTTTCTTCCCCCTCCGAGGGGGAAGATTAAGATGGGGGTGAAAGCTGGACTGGAGTCCTGGCTGTGTAGGTGCGCACCCCCTTCCTGACCTTCCCCCTCAAAGGGAGAAGGGACCCGTAAGCGGGGCTCCGTATCTTGGTGTGTTTTCTCCATAGGTGATCCGTACCCTGAAGCCTCTCGTGTGCGAAAAATTGGACGACACCCTCTCCGTTTTCTTGTCTGGCTGACGGCTGAGCGCTGATAGCTGAACGTTTGCGAAAATTTCACGTAATCCTCCTCACCCTCGCCTTCTCCCAGCAGGAAGACGGAATTGCGGACTCCTGGCACGTCATGGCAATACCGTCGCCGGGAAGGGGAGCGAGGCCGAAGCCATGCCGTTGAGCCAGCGCCATCATCTCATCGACTTCGGTGAGCGGGACGGCGTCACCAATACCGTGGTTCCGGGTGTCGCCCTCCAAGGCGAGCAGCATGGTTTCCGCCAAACAGGCGAGTTGTATCCCATCGGGCAGCCCTTGCAAATTCCCTGGCCCAAAGCAGGTTGTTGGGTCGGGGAGTGACACCAGTCCGCCATCAATCACCGTGAGATCGGATCGCGAGCGCAGGCGGAGTGAGGTGTCGTATGGACGCGCGACATCGCAAATCAACGTGCCTACCGTGAGCGGGACCTCATCCAACACCGGGCGGCCCGCGCCGGTGGCGGTGATGATAATCTGGCTGTGGACCAACGCACCGAGGTCGGTGGTGACAGTGATGGTACCATCTCCCCACGACAGCTCATCACGCAAGCGCTGGAGGTGAGTCACCCCAGTTTGGGGGTTGCCGACGAGCAACAGATGTCGTGGCCGTTGCCGGGCGCAGAGTCGCGCCATCAACATGCCAACCGATCCGCGCGCGCCGATGACCGCGACGTTGGCATCGGCGAAGGAGAGCCCCTGACGATAAGCCAGTCGCTGCGTAGTGGCGAACGCGACCCCAGCGGTGAGGGCATTGCCCGTGGTGATCGCGGGGCCACGGTTGATGACGGAAAGTCCACGCCGACTATAGGGCGTGGTGTAGCCCCCAAGGCCCACGATACGCGCGCCAAGCCGGGTGGCGAGCGCCACCGCCTGGCGAATGTCCTCGTTCACGCGGCGCTGTCCATGTCGGGCCATGTCGTCGGGGAGCATGGGCAACGCGATAATCACCCCTTGAGCGGTGGCTCCGGTGGCGGACCGGAGCGTGGGCGCGTGAAGAATGACCCCGGGGGGAAATTGGGCGGTGTATGAGCAGAAGCGCCGTAACTCCTCGCCACCGCGGGACGCCAAGCCAGGATCGGTCGCGACCACATCGTCGAGGCTGGTGTAATGGACAAGAAAGGCGTAGTCCAACGGACCGTCCGGTTGCCAGTAGGATGCGGGTAAGGATACGGCGGTCGAGGTCACGTGTGGTCGGGTACGGTGCCGTGTGGCGGGCGCGGGCGCGTCGGCGAACGCGCCCAAGGCACGGGCGATAGTGTCGGCGGGGTTGGTGGCCAGGCGCGCGCAGACCGCTTCAATGCCATCAAGTGCCAGGTCCAGCTCCACGTCCGTGATGGTCAGTGGGGGAGCAAGGCGCAGCACACTGGCGTCGCCCAACGTAGGAAGGACCAGCACCGATGCTTCCTCGGCGACCGTGGCGGCGACAGCATAGGCGTACAAGCCATGATGCGCGATGAAGGAGAGAAACGCGCTTGTCTCCGTGGCGGCGGACTGTAGCTCCAACGCGCCGAGCAGACCGCGTCCACGGCTCGCGGCCAGGACGTGTGGATAGCGACGCACGAGTTGAGCGAGGCGGGTGTGGAGGTGGTCCCCTTTGCGCGCCACATCGTGACACACTCCACCTTGTGTCAGCGTCTCAAGCACCGCGAGGCCCACGCGACAGGCGATGTTATTGTTGGCGAACGTGGACGAGTGACGCAACGCGAAATGCTCATCCCACCAGGCATCGGTGGTGAGACAGGCACCGAGCGGGAATACCCCGCCGCCCAGGGTTTTGGCGAGTAGCAGCACGTCTGGCGCAACCTGGTCATGTTCACAAGCGAACAATTTTCCCGTGCGCCCAAGACCGGTTTGTATCTCATCAAGCACTAGCGCGACATCGTATTGGTGACAGAGTTCACGCACGCGGCTCAGGTATCCCGGCGGCGGCAGGTACACCCCGCGCTCGCCTTGAATCGGTTCAAGGAACACCGCGGCGATGTGTGCGGCTTCCGCGCCGAGGCGCGCGGCCAGCGCCTCGGTGTCACCAAACGGGATATGCGCGAATCCTGGAAGAGGCGGCCCAAACCCGTCCGCGTGGTGGGATTGCCCAGTCAGCGCGAGCGCGCCCAGGGTTTTGCCATGAAACGAGCCCTGGGCGGAAAGAATCAGCGGGCGACCGGTACGAGCGCGCACCAGTTTGATCGCGGCCTCGACCGCTTCCGCGCCAGACGTGGTGAAGACGCAGTGTGTCAGATCGCCCGGTGCCAACCGGGTCAAGGTAGTGGCCAACGCTTCGGCGTGGGGGGCGCGGTAGGGTTGCACCATCGCGGGTTCGGCGTTGTCGAGCGCGGCCCGGACCGCGGCGGTGACACAGGGGGCGTTATGGCCAAGTCCGACCGCGCCATATTGCGCATAGCAGTCGAGAAATCGTCGTCCGTGTGTGTCGGTGAGCCACACGCCTTCGCCACGAACCCACGTATGGTCCAGGCGACAGAGAGTCAGCAGGCGGCGGAGCGTTGGATTCAGCGCGGTTTCCATGATGCTGCGGTATTCAGAGGCGCGCAGGCGCGTTCTCGCTTCGCCGCCATACTGGCATACTGTGACGCACGAAAGCAAACGCGCCGATGGGCCGGGATTGGGCTTTGCTTCGGCCAGGTTTTATCACGAGCGCTACCAGTGGGCGCGCCGGGATTCCCGTTGGTCATCCCAGCCTACATCACGGCCTTCCGCCTTCTTCCCTTGCTCCGCGCGCTGGAATCCAGTAAGCGCAACAGGATGGCATTAGAGAAACGACCGGGCCGCGCGCGGAAACACGCGCTTCGGGAAGAGGAAATGCTGCAAGCCGCCGCCGCTTGCTTTGGCGAGCAGGGATACCAAGCGACCACGCTTGAAGCCGTGGCGGAACGCTTGGGCATCTCGCGCGTCACGCTGTATCGCTACTGTCCGAGTAAAGAGGAGCTGCTGGTGCGTGTCTTCGAGCGTACCATTGCCATCTTTCAACGTGGGTTGCAACAAATCTGCGCGCAAGACCTCCCGCCCGAAGAGCGCCTGCGGCAAGTCATTCGGCATCAGGTGCGCCTCATGGCGGATCATCGCAATTTCTTGACGGTTTTTTTCAGTGAGGAAGGGAGCCTGCCGCCCGATAAGGCGCGTCGCGCTCGGGTCGAACGGCGCAGTTATGACGAACTGATCGAGGGCGTGATCCGTGAAGGCATCGACGCTGGGCGACTGGCGCCACTGCCCCCAAAGCTCGTGTCATTCGCGCTCTTGGGCATGTGTAACTGGCTGTATCAGTGGTACCAACCCGACGGGCCACTGTCGGCGGAAGAGGTCGCGCGCATTTTCATCGCCATCGTCGAACGTGGCTACCTCGCCCACGACCCGCAACAAGAAATCCTGCGACGCCTCGACCGTGTGGAAACGGCGATCACCGAGTTGCGGGACCTGCTCCAAGCGGCGAGTCTCAAGCCGCAAGATTCCAGTCTCTAAAGGAAAGGTTACCTGATCCCCCTCCCCCTCAACCCCTTCCAGCCGGGAGAGGGAACTTTCGGAGCCCCCGAACTTAGGTGATTTCTTGAAATGAATATCCCGTTTCTGGGTAGCCTGGATGAAGCGGAGCGGAATCCAGGTTCCGCGCGGGACACCCCGGATTCCGCTCCGCTCCATCCGGGCTACATGGGATAATCTTTTCCAGAAACCGCCTTAATGCCATTGCCCAGCCGGGAGAGGGAACCTCGAAGCACCCTTCCTGCTATTACCGATTCCAAACGACGAGTCTCAAGCCTCAAGTCTCCCGTCCGTGACCGCTCACCCCCGGCGCGCGATCTTGGCCCCGGCAACGAGGGCGTGCAGCTTGGCGCGTGCGAGATACCGCGAAGAGGCCGAAAATCCACAATCGCAGGTCAGATACAGTTTTTCCGGCGACACATAGTTGCGAACCGCGCGAATCCGTTCCGCTACATCCTCTGGCGTCTCCAGGTACATGGATTTCACGTCAATCACGCCAGCGGCGAGTTCCCGGTCGCCACCGTATTGTCGCCACAGTTCCAACTCGGCCATCTCACGATTGGCAAATTCGAGGGCGAATTGGTCCGCTTTGACGTCGAGAATCCCCGGAAAGAGCGGCTTGTAGGTGCGCTTCATCGCCGGGCGTCCCTGATTATTGCCAAAGCAAATATGCAGCGCGATCTTCGCCTGCACGCCTTCGACGGTTTTGTTGAACAGCTTGACAGTTTCCGTCACCGGCAACACGGGCGTGCGCCCCGCAGCCGAGGGTTCATCCACTTGGATGAACGTCGCTCCCGCCGCCACCAGTTGCCGCAATTCTCGATTCACCAGCTCCGCGAGGTCGTACAACATCGGGAGATAATCACCGTTGGCATACCCACCTTTGGGCGTGATCGGTAAAGCAATTGTCAGTGGACCCGGACAGCAAATCTTGAGCGGTTTGTCGGTCAGCGTCCGCACGTAGGTGTATTCTTCCACAAGTCCAAAGCCGGTTGGGGCAGCTACCCGTTCCACGGTCTCAAAACGAGGGGCGCTGTCGTAACTCGCGACACCGAGTTTTCGTTGCGCGGGAATCAGTTTGAGACCGGAGAGTTTCTCGACCACGTTCCAGAGAAACCGTTGTCGGCGGATTTCCCCATCCGTGAGAATATCGAGCCCCGCCTCTTCTTGATCCCACACCGCGATTTTAATGGCGTCTTGGATCGCCTCTTCCATATCCGCGGGACCCGCGTCGCCAGCACGCACCACCCGCCGCGCGGCGAGGAGCCACGACGGGGACGCATACGACCCCACTCCCATCGTCGGCAACAAGCCCAGATCAATTCCGTTCAAAATTGGCATTGGGTCCTCCTCCTTGCGGCTGGGAACCGTACCACGAGGGACAGGGGACGAGGAACGGGGTGCGGGAAATAACTTGAGGAAGAGAGTTGGATTTGGGTAGGACTGGCAGCAATGCTGTCGCGCGCCCAGCACCTGGAGCAAAGCGCGTGTCCTTGCGAGGCGTTCCGAGCCTGGGTACATTTGGCTCCGCATGAAACTGACAGCCCACGACATTTGTACGGCCACAGGCGGCACCTTGGTGCAAGGCTCGGCGGAGACCATATTCACCGCGGTGACCATTGACTCGCGCACGGCTTCGGCGGGGGCATTGTTCGTGCCACTGCCTGGCACGAACACCGACGGCCATGCGTTCTTGGCGACCGCTGTCCAACAAGGGGCAGCGGGATTCTTTTTCGCCGAACATCTCAACCCTGTCTTACCGGAAGGCGCGGTCGCGATTCGCGTGCGCGATCCGCTCACCGCGCTGCAATCCCTCGCCACGTGGGCACGGACGCGCTCCGCCGCTCGCATTATTGGGATCGCGGGAAGCAACGGTAAAACCACCACCAAGGAATTGATGGCCCAAGTGTTCGCCAGTCAAAAAAAGACGTGGGCGACACCCGGCAATCTCAATAATCACATTGGGCTGCCGCTGACACTGCTCCGGGCGGAAGCCGATGTCGAAGTGATGGTCCTGGAATTAGGCACCAGTGGGGCCGGGGAGCTGACAACACTGTGTCAGATTGCCCAACCTCATATTGGCGTCATCACTTCGATCGCCGAAGAACATACGGAAACGCTCAAAGACTTGGCCGGGGT
>JABFSC010000112.1 GCA_013140885.1 Deltaproteobacteria bacterium
CCCAGCACTTCTGGCGCTTTGTTGACCATGTCGATGTACGTCTTGGAGTAAAAGTTCTGAAAGAGTTTGTTTGTGTAGTCCAGAATATCGACGTGCCGCACCTCGCGTGCCGCTTCCATCTGAAGAAACGCTTTCTCCACCGCCTGCGCCGCGCGCAGATGCCCAGCCCCCGCTGACGCGGACAACACTAACACTTTGTTAAACATCGCGACTCCCTCCCTCATCTGACGCACGAGGATTCCGCAATCCGCAATCCGCAATTGTGTCAAACACCGAGATTCCCTCCTCTGATACGAAGCGCCCCTGGGTGAAGACACAGGGAGAGCGTCGTACTGGTTTCTGTCACCGGCTCGCCGTCCACATGAAATCGGAGTGGTTCGTGCGCACGAATGGTCGCCTGCGTGACCCGCTTCGTGGTGATTCCTTTTGCCCGCGCCAGCGTGCCATTGAATAAGCGTCTCGCCGCCCACAGTGTGGCCAGCGGTGAACGTTCTTGAATCACCACCATGTCCAGTTGTCCATCGTCAAGACGCGCATTAGGAGCGATCAGCGCACCATTGCCATACTGCCGAGAGTTGGTCACGGCGATCAGCAGCGCGCGTGACGAGATCGTCTCGCCACCGACAGTCACGGTGTACTCCGGCGCGCGATACCGAAAGAGCTCGCGCGCCGCGATGATGACATAGGAAAGCATGCCTCGCCGCCCGTGTGGGGTCGTATTAAACAGCCAGGTCACATGGGCATCGAAGCCCACCCCAGCCGCGTTGAAAAAGAGATGCCCGTTGATCTCGCCCACGTCAATGGCGCGGTCCGGGGTACGCAGGGCGGTCGTCAGTGCATCTTCAGGCTCCATCGACACGTGGAGTTCTCGTGCCAGCCCGTTTCCTGAACCGGCGGGAATCAGACCGAGTGTGGTGTTGCTAAACGCGAGCGCGCGCCCCACTTCATTCATCGTTCCGTCACCACCCCACGCAAAGACAAGGGAGTCTTCACGAGCGACCGCCTCGCGCGCCAAGAGATAGGCGTGTCCCGGATACTCGGTGATCCGCACTTCATGGGTGATCCCCGCCGAGGTGAGCACCTGTTGCGCGAGGATCGCACGACGACGGGCCGTCTCCGCTCCTCCCTGCCGGCCAGAGATGGGATTGATGATGACGGTCACGCGCATGAAAAGAAATCGCCCAACACCGGGACGTGGCACAGACCACGTTAGGCGTCGAGGTGTTCTCCTTGATTGACGCTCAGGGTTTGCTGCTCGCCCCCGGCCACCGGCACGGTAAAAAAGAAGGTGCTGCCTTCGCCTGGGGTGCTTTCCACCCACACTTGTCCGTGGTGGGCCGCGACGAGATCCTTGACCAAGGCTAACCCCAAGCCGGTGCCCCCGATGTCGCGGGTCGCGGTGTTGTCGACACGGTAAAATTTATTGAAGAGCTTGGGCTGCGCTTCCGCTGGAATTCCCACGCCGTGGTCCTGGACGTGAAAGACCACGACCCCGGCGTCAGGCCGAGCTCCGACCACCACTTCGCCTCCGGTGGGGGAAAATTTGATCGCATTGGAGAGCAAGTTCATCAGCACTTGGCGCAGTCGTTCCTCATCGGCAAGGACAAGCGGCAACGCACTCGGCAAGTCAAGACGAAGCGAATGCGAGCCCCCCTCCTTGGTAAACACCGCGATGGTGTCGCGCAGCAGTGGTTCAACGGCAACCGGCGCGAACGTGTACGGTTGATGGCCGGACTCGATCCGTTGCAGGTCGAGAAAATCATTAATCAGATTGGTGAGCCGCCGTGATTCCTTATGAATGACAGTCAAGAGTTCTTGTTGTTTTTCAAGAGAAAACTTGCGGCTCAGGAGGAGTTCGGTAAACCCGAGGAGACTGGCCAATGGCGTGCGCAATTCGTGACTTACCGTGGAGACCAGCTCATCTTTCATGCGGCTCACTTCTTGGCGCTGGGTGATATCCTGGAACGTGACAACGGCTCCGGCGACCTCCTGGTGCTCATTCAAGATGGGAGCGCAAATACTCTCCACTGGGAAATGCGTGCCATCCTTGCGCCAGTAGCTATCTTCTGTCTCACGCACGACCAGTCCATCCTCTAGGGTCGCGAGCATGGGACATTCCTCAAGCGGATACGGACTCCCGTCAGCTCTCGAGTGGTGCAGGGTCTCGTGCAACAAGCGTCCAAGTAATTGAGGCACGGCCGCGCCGAGCATCGCGGCGGCGGCTGGATTCACAAAGGCCACGCGTCCCTCTCGGTCAATCCCGATAATCCCCTCACCAGCGGAGTTGAGGATTTGTTCATTCTGGCGCTGGACTTGTGCGAGGGTGGCTTCCGCATGCTGTCGTTCCGCGATCTCCACTTGCAGACTGGTATTGGCGCGGACCAGTTCCACGGTACGTTCCTGGACCCGCTGCTCCAACTCAAGGTGCGCCTGCCGCAGTGCTTCTTCGGCTCGCTTGCGGGCCGTAATGTCTTGCACCGTGCCTTCATAATACAAGGGATGCCCATCCGCATCGCGGACGAGGCGCGCATTTTCCAAAATCCAGATACGCTCGCGGGTTTTGTGACGATAAATTTCCGACTCGAAGTTTGTCACGTGCCCATGTTTTTCCAGCAAGCGTTGAAACTCGTCACGCCGCCGTGGATCGACATACCACTCGGTCGCGATATTGTTCACTGCGGCGATCTGCTCCGCTTCCGAGTCGTAGCCATTGAGTTTGACCAAGGCGGGATTGGCCCGGAGTTGATGGCCGTCAATACTGGAGCGATAAATCCCTTCAGTCGCATTTTCAAAGATGGAGCGATATTGCTGCTCCGCCTCACGTGCGAGTTGTTCGGCTCGTTTGCGTTCCATCACTTCCGCCTGGAGCGCGGCATTCGTCACCATCAGCTCTTCGGTCCGCAGCCGTACGCGGTCTTCTAATTCTTCATGCGCTTTGCGTAAAGCTTCTTCGGCACGCTTACGATCGGTGATATCGCGATAGATGCCGAGGAGCCCCGTCACAGTCCCATTCTGGTCACGAAGAAATCGTGTCCGCGCCTCGACCGGAACCGTGCTCCCATCTTTGCGTACCAAGTCCAGTTCAAAAATCGACGGGAGACGTTCCCCCGCGGCAGCGCGCTGGAAGCGTTCCGCTGTCAGTTGCAATGAAGCGGGAGTGACAACGTCGCTATACAGTCTGCCGATGATTTCCGCGTTGGTGCGCCGCAGCAGAATTTCCGCGCCCCGATTGACCTTGACGACCATCCCGTCGAGGGCAATCAGCGCAATGCCATCATTGGCATTTTCGAATAACACCCGCGCGCGCTCTTCACTCTCGCGCAACGCCACTTCCGTACGCTGGCGTTGGGCGATTTCCTCGCGCAGGGTCGCGTTGCTCTGTTCGAGTTCCGCCGTCCGTTCGCGCACGCGCGATTCCAGTTCCGCCTGCGCGTGGCGGAGGGACTCCTCGGCGTGTTTCCGCTCGGTCATATCCCGGAGGACATTCACAAACCCAATGGCTTCGCCCTGGTCATCGCGAATGATCGCCGTGCTCGATTCTACCGGGACTCGGACCCCAGCGTAGTTAATCACCTGATACTCTTGGCTTGCCACGTGCCCGGTCTCCAGCGCTTCTCCCATGCCAGCGATAGCGCGCTCCCGCTCTTCCGGGGCCAGGAGGTCCAACGCATTTTTCCCGATCAGTCCCGTTCCATCCGCCGCTCCATATCCACGCCACGCGGCTTCATTCGCGTAGAGAATCTTGCCTTCGAGATCACCGATCACGATGCTATCGGCGGAGACCGCCAATGCCGTGGAAAAATGCAGGAGGATCTCCTTTTCCGTCGCCGAGCGTGGACGATCGGCGGCAGGGTATTGGCCAAGGTGGGAGCTGTCTGGTAAGGCGGGAGTATCCGCGACGAATGACTGGTTGCTCATAATCTGGGGTCCCAAAGGAAAAAGTCGCACGTTCAATACCACGCTTGAACGTTGCTTATTTGTGATCCTGCCCACTCTGGATAGTTGACGACAGAGGTATCGGCAAAAATACGTATTTCTTTACCTACTCTACCCGGTACGCAATAGAGCCGACACGCCCAGTGTTGTCTACCACAGTCAGGCGATGTGTCCCAACCTGAAGCGGCAGCAGCACGGCGGTCGTAGGAGCACCCGTCGCGACTAGCTTGCCATCTTGATACCAGTACAACTGAGTGGTCGTCGCGCCAACCCGCGCGCGTAGGGGAATTTTCTGGTCCGCCGCTGGGGCGTCGCGACGCAACCGATACGGCGTCGTCGGGGCCGGAGAAAGAATGGTCAGCGTGGCACCATCAGGCACGTCGTTGCACAAGGGACTCAAACGCGGCACGGGTGGCGGCTGTTGTCCTTGGGCGAGCCACCAGGCCGTCAATTCAGATGGATACACGGTGACGACTTCCGCGCGGTGCGGGCGCGCGGCCAGACAGCTCCCCGCGAGCTGCTCGCCGGTTTCCGCATCGACAAACAGCCGACGGTGATACGAACACGAAGTGAGTTTCGAGCGTCCGGCGAGGGTCGCCACCGACTCCGACACCGGACAAAATGGGCCAGCCAGTTCATGGCTGAGGGTGCAGACGTTGACCGTTCCCAAGTGCACACCATGTGGACGCGCGAGCTGGGCCGATCCGCCTTCGACCGCGCGAAAGAGCGCGAACAAGAGCGGTGCCGCATATTCCGACCCCGCCAACCCCTTTTGCCCACGGCCATCGAAATTCCCGGCCCATACGCCAATCGTGTAGCGACTCGAAAACCCAATGCTCCACGCATCGCGATGGCCATAGGACGTACCGGTTTTCCAGGCGACCGCCGGGGCATCGCGCGTCAGCCGCCAAGCACGCGGCAAATCGGGCCGTTGCAGGCCGGTGAGAATTCCCGCCGTCAGATTGGCCGCTGCCACGGAAAACAGCCGGTCACCAGGGCCAGCAAGGTCAGGGTGAAGCTGGAGCGGATGATGCTCGCCGCCAACCGCCAGCGTGGCATATAAATTTGTCAGCTCCAGCAAGGAGACTTCACCACTGCCCAGGATCAACGGTAGTCCGTAGCTCGCTGACGGGCGATCCAAGGTCGAGAGGCCCCCACGTTGTAGGAGTCGATGAAACGACTCAGTTCCCACTGTATTGAGCAACCGCACGGCTGGGGCATTGAGGGACTGCACCAGTGCCTCACGCATGGTGACGCGCCCGTGATACAACCCGTCGTAGTTTTCCGGCACATAGCCAGAGAAATCGGTCGGCACATCAAGCAGGTACGAATCGGGAATCACCAGCCCGGCATCCATCGCCATCGCGTAGAGGAAGGGCTTGAGGGTCGAGCCAGGTGAGCGCCGCGCGGTCGCGCCATTTACTTGGCCGTCGTAGGCCTCCTCGAAAAAATTCGGCGACCCCACCAGGGCGCGTACGGCTCGTGTGTCGTTCTCGATCACCACGACGGCGGCACTGCCGATGCCACGCTCGCGCAGGGTGGCCATCCACAGGGTCATTTGCTCCTCAGCGGTCTTTTGGATGCGTTGGTCGAGCGTGGTGAGCAGGCGCGGGGTATGCGGCATGCGGTCGCGTATCAATTGGCAGAAGTGGGGCGCGATCATAGGCGCACGCCAGGCAATGGTCGGGAGCGGATGGCGGAGCGCGTCAGCAACCGTCGCTTCTGGAAAGACGGCCCGCCGGGCCAATTGCCGGAGCACCCGGTTGCGTACGGCCACGGCGGCGGTCGGATGACGGGCAGGGTTATAACTGGTGGGTGCCCGTGGAAGGACGGCCAACAATGCCGCCTCACCGAGTGAGAGTTGCGCGGGTGTCTTACCAAAGTAGACCCGCGTGGCGGCGCCAATGCCCTCGATATTCCCACCATACGGGGTGAGGTTGAGATAGAGTTCAAGCAGTTGGTCCTTGCTCAAATGCCATTCGAGTTGCAAGGCGCGAAAGACCTCCCACCCTTTGGACCAGAGCGTGCGATCCTTGGGTTCGGCCATGCGGGCGATTTGCATGGGGATGGTCGAAGCCCCGGAGACCACTCTGCCGTGACGGATATTGGACGCCACGGCGCGAACGATCGCGAGCGGATTCACGCCGGGGTGATGATAAAACCAGCGATCTTCCGAAGCGACGAGCGCGCGCACGAAGACCGGCGCGACGCCATCGAGCGTGACGGGAATCCGGAACTGTTCGTCATGGGGGAGGAAAATCCGCAGAGGAGTATCTTCACGGTCAGTGACGATCATCGCGGGCTGTCGATGCAAGGCGGCCATCGGCAGGGGAAACCACCAGTCGCAGAGCAGAAACAGGCCCCAACTCGTAATGAGGCCCAGCAGAGCCGCGGCAATGCGTGCGGGCCATTGACCAGAGCGACGGAGTAGTGAAGAAGTTGAGTGATTACGCGATTGCGTCATGGGGTGATTGAGGCCAGTGGGAGAACTGAATCATTGGGCCATTGTGGACAAGAATTTTCAATGACCCGATAAGTTGGGTGCATATCAAATTTCTGGCAGCGCTGGTGGAGAGTCGGAGGAGTGCTTCGACGAAGCCTGTCCTGAGCTTGTCGAAGGGTTCAGCACAAACGGAAAATCCTCAACGATTACACCAGGGCCCCCGTTCATCCTGAGCTTGTCGAAGGGTGGACGGCGAATTTACGACCTGCTTTCTAAGCAATACTTCGGACATTTTTTGAGTCAGGTGAAGGGGAGTAACGAAAAAGGCCACGCCCTGCTTGAATAGGAGTGCATAACTCTCGTTCCCGCAGGGGATGGCCGATGACAATTGCCACAACCATCTTGAAGCAGATGCCCGCCGTGAGTCAACCACAACGCAAGTTTTTGGTGGTCCTGTT
>JABFSC010000132.1 GCA_013140885.1 Deltaproteobacteria bacterium
CTCTTGGAGTCGGTGCAAACGCCGTGGCATCACCATCACTTGCTGTTCTCCTGTAGTTTGGGATTTCTCCTCTTCTATTTATTTGAGCACGGCGCCCATCATCATAGCGGGACGCATGACCATCCCGCCCAGTACAACCACACCTGCCAGGCGGGAGCGTGGGGGGCCGCTGGGATTAGCGTGCACAGTTTTTTCGATGGCGTAGCCATCGGTGGGGCGTTCCAAGCCGGTGGAGAACTCGCCTGGGTGGTCACTTTCGCGGTGCTTCTTCATAAGATCGCCGATGGGGCGAGTACCGTGGGGATCATGCTCGGCACCCAGCATGGGACGAAAGCGACCTTCCTGATGTTGCTGGTGACCGCGCTCGCGCCCCTGGCTGGGACGATGGCGCAATCGTTGTTTGTGATTCCCAAGCCATTGCTCGCATTGGTCTTGGGCTGGTTCGCGGGGGTCTTTCTCTATTTGGGAGCCAGCAGTCTGCTGCCCGCGGCGCATGCCGCCGGGCATTCGCGGTGGTTACCGCTGGCGACCATGAGCGGTGCCCTCTTTGTTTACCTGGTGCAACGTTTGGCGGAGTAGGGAGGGGGAAATTTCCCCCTCCCCGCGCTTATACTCCAGAGAACAGGTTGAAGCGATACGAAATGCCCGACGTGAAATTCCAGTCCGACGTGAGCTGAATGCCGTTCACTCGCCGATAGACCGCGAACTGCATGAGCGCATACGCGGCGATGGAGTCGGTGATGTGATAGCGCAGCCCTGGACTAAGGAAGATCGTTTCTCGTCCGCTATCAGCATGTTCGACCCCAGGCGCATGGCCGACATCGTCCCGGTCTCGATAATGGAAGTTCACCTGTCCGAGAAAATCGAGATCGCGTATGAGTGGATACGCGAAGCCGAGGTTGAGAAAGAATTCTCCCCCGGGGCGATAGCCGAATTTCCCGTTTCCAACCGGAAACCGCCCGATGGTCGTGAGGAAAATCGGCGCGAGACTGGTCTCCCCGCGCAGGGTCGAGACGGAGAAGTTTTGTAAGTAGGCGAGGCCGACGATGCCATCCCATGAACCGTTGCCGGGTTGCAGGGTGAGTTCAGCCTTTTCTCCAGCTTCGTTGTCCACGCCCGTGCGACCCGTTGGGACCTTGATCCCAAGCGCCACCGAGAGTGAAGGGTGGAGTGGTGTCTCCGGGGGCAACAGGAGATACCGACCCGTGAGTTGGATGTCTCCGATGCCGTGGTAGCGCCAGCGTTCATTCCTATCCACGATTTCCGTTTCTCCGGGGGTGCCGACCACTTCCTCCTCTTCGTGGGCGAGATGTCGATGCAACCGGTCCAAGAAGGGTAGCAGCACTCCGACGGTCAGCCGTGGCGTGATCCCATAATCGAGCGAGAGTTTGTAGGTGTGGTTGCGAGTGGACCGTTCATCATGTCCGCGCGGGATCTCGCCGACGCGCGCACTGCCGGTGCCAATGTATGGATCATCCATGTCGATGAACTCGTAGGTCAGGTTCAGTTGTAATTCTCCACTACGGGGATGTCGTTCCGTTGTTGTCGCGGTCTCCACCGGACAGAAGGCTTGCCCGCACGAGGCGAACAGCGGCGTGGCGCAGTGCAACCAGCCAACGAGAACAACTCCCCAGAGGACAAGATGGGGGAGCGTCATAGCTATTTCTCCTTCCGGTTATTCCGAGAGAGTGGCTCGCAGCACGATGGGGCCGAGTGGGACGAGCTGTATAGTGTCATGTCCGCCGTCGTGCCCGTGGAGGATTGACGGCAAAGCCCCGACGCTCACCTCGGCGGTGATAATGAGCACATTCACGCCGAAGCCAGTCATGTCACCCTCACGCATGCTGAAATTGCGATCCGCGGCTGTGCCATCCGTGCGTGGATAGATCGTCCCCAGAGGGATCGGATGACCAAGTGCTCCATCTTCCAGCTCAGCGAGCCAGACGACATAGGAGTGGACATGGCAGTTCCACTTGCCCGCCTCTTCGAGACAACTGCTTTCGCCCGGCTCGCCGTCGTGTCCTTTGAGCCGTGGGTCGGATGTTGAAGTGACGGTGACCGGGAGGATGCGATTGTTCGTTGTATCGAAGGGAAAGCCTTTGAGGTCTTCGAGTTCAACCACGCCATGCGCGAGGTTGATGCGGACCTTGCCGCTGGCCTTGGCGAATTCGGGTATGTTTGGATGTGGTGCTAACGGAACGGTTTGTAAATCGTGACTATTTCCTGACCCACTACCGTCATGCCCGTAAGCGGGCAACGAGAGGGAAAAAATCGAGAACAGGCTCAAACCAATAATCCACTGAGATCGAGTTAACATAGTGTCCTCCAGTTGTTTGCAATGTGAGATTCGCGCGACAGGGCATCCCCGACAGGACATCCCTTCAGGGTGGAGAGCACGACCCAACGCACGTCTTGGGTATCCCCTCCAGAAGCCTGACGGTGACGACCTTTCCGACAAAAATATTTCCCTCAAAGCGGAGGTCAGCTCGTAAAACCTTCGCTTCTACTCGGGACGACTTGAGGAAAATAGGAAAAGGCGGGATCTCTCAACAGCGAGAGGGTGGAGGGTCCGGTGGTGGGAATGCGGCATAATGAGGCCAAGGCTCAAGCGGAAGTTGAGCGATGCCGACAAAAAGCAAAGGCAAATGAGGTGAAAAGGTAGAGAGAAATTTGGCGACGGACGGGACTTCGCCCCCTTGGCCATCGTAGCGCAGGCAGCCATCGGGACAGAGTTGAAGCTGACTGCCCTGTTTCTTGGTGGAGTCGTGGCAATTCTGTTTATTATGATGGGTATGGTGAGACAGCGGACAGGACGTACCGGGTTTCATGGTGTGAGCGCCGCCCTGCTTGAAACAGCGTCCACAGCGCATTTCCGACGGGAGCGCGAAACTGACTCCCGCGAGCAGATAGCTCACAAACGCCAGCAAGGTGCAGAGTCGGAAGACGACATGACGTCGACCGGTGGTGCGCATGGTGGTAGCTCTGCTCTTTGGTCTGGAAGACGACAAAAGAGCCATCACATGTCGGGTGTGACCAAGCCGATCCGAATGGCGTAGCGCACTAACCCGGCGATGTCGTGAATATCCAGCCGTTCCATGAGTTGAGTGCGATGCGTTTCCACGGTTTTCACACTCAGAGTGAGCTTGGCGGCGATTTCCTTGGTGGTGTTACCTTCCGCGATGAGTTGGAGGATCTCGCGTTGTCGCAAGGTGAGTGGGGTGGACGACGAGGTTTCTGTCTCGCTTCTACTAGAAGCGCCGCCGCTGGCGCGTTGCAGATAGTCGGCGATCACATGGGTGGAGACGGCGGGGCTCAGGTACTTCTCACCACGCATGACCGAACGAATCGCGAGCTCGAGTTCCGTCGGGGCGGCATCCTTCAAGAGATACCCCGAAGCACCAGCTTGCAGGGCTTGGGTCACGTACTCTTTTGTCGCGTGCATGGAGAGCATCAGAATGTGGATGTTGGGAAAATCATGGGTGATCTGGGCTGTGGCGACCAGACCGTTCATTTCCGCCATCGTGATGTCCATGAGCACGACATCGGGAGGATTGGCCTTGATGAGGTCGAGTGCTTCGCGTCCGTTGCTGGCTTCGCCAACGACTTCAGTGCCTGGCATTTGCTCAAGGAGCGTGCGCAGTCCAGCACGGACCAGGAGATGATCATCAACGAGTAAGACACGTGTCGGGGGCATGCTTGCGGTTTCCTTATGCTTCCTCTTTTGGCGGTGGAAGATCAACGTGGATGGTTGTTCCTTGGCCGGGAGCGGAGGTGATCTGAATCTGTCCCCCGGCGAGACGGATACGTTCGTGCATTCCAGGGAGCCCCATGCTAGCGCCAAGGGCGGCTCGCTCCTGGGCGGCTGGGACATCGAACCCTTTCCCATTGTCGCGGAGGGTTAAGGCGACGGTTGTCGCCGTTTGCTGGAGGTCGATCCAGACGTCTTTGGCGTGGGCATGACGGATCACGTTCGTCACGGCCTCTTGTACAACACGAAAACAGGTTGTGGCAATGGTGGGACCGAGAGTGGGAGAGGGCGGATCGACCGTGAGGTGAGCCGTAAATCCACCGCGCTCGGATTGCCGTCCCATATACCAGTTGACGGCGGCGACGAGGCCCAGCTCGTCAAGCATCGCGGGGCGGAGGTCAAAAGAAAGATTGCGGACCTGCTGAAGCGTGTAGTCCACGATGCCGAGACTATCCTCAAAGCGGGTTTTGAATGTCTCCGGTTGGCGTTGGGCGGCATGGAGATTGAACTTGATGGCGGTGAGGGCTTGGCCAATCTCGTCGTGAAGTTCCCGCGCGAGTCGCCGCCTTTCGCTTTCTTGCGCGTCGAGGACTTGGCGCGACAGGGTATGGAGTCCTTCTTCCGCTTGTCTGCGGGCGGCGATTTCTTGAGTGAGTTGCCCGTTGGCAAGGGAGAGTGCGGCGGTGCGCTCGGCGACACGATGCTCCAGTTCGGCTTGTGTCTGCCGCAACGTGTTCTCTATCCGTTTGCGCTCTTCAATCTCGGCTTGGAGGGCCAGGTTGGTCTCGGCCAGCGCCGCGGCTTTCTGTCGTTCGGCATCAATCACGAGCACCAGATCATGAGCGAACAACATGGTCTGGGCATGATCTGGTGCTGGCGGAAAGGGGAGGGGGGTGTCCCCAGCGCGACTCTGCGTAATCGCCGCATCAGTGGGATCCTGCGAAGGTGTGGTCCAGAGGTGTTTGATTTGTTCCCGGAGCGCGAGTGGGCTGAAGGGTTTGACCAGGTAGCTCTGCACCCCAGCGGCTCGTCCGCGTTGTTGGTCTTCGAGACGTGCTTTCGCCGTGAGCATGATAATCGGAATATGGGAGGTGCGCGGATCACTCTGTAAGGCATGCGTCACCTCAATGCCGTTCATATCCGGCATCATCCAATCGAGAATGAGCAGATCGGGATGTCGGGAGCGTGTCAACTCCAGCGCTTCTCTCCCATCCTCGGCCTCAATGATTTGGTACTCTGGATCATTGAGTGTGAGACGGGCCAACATGCGCAGATTCGCGTCATCATCGGCGATCAAAATCGTTTTCATAACAAAAGCCGCCGCGGTTGTTGTTCCTTAATCTTACTGCGTGTGACTTTAGCCTGTCTTCTGTCGAAAGATCAAGGGAACTCTCTGAAGGGAAGTGTTCAGCTATCAGCTTTCAGTAGTCAGCCAGACAGAACAACACAGAAGATGGTCCCCAACTTCTGCCACGAGTCAGATCCCCTGGGATGCATATTTTCTTGTTTCTGCCGAAAGCCGATAGCTGACTGCTGAACGCATAGCCTGGCGACTTGCTTGCGTCGTACAGGAGCTGCAGATAGAAGAACACCCACGCGAAAGGAACTGAACCATGAGTGGACACGCGCTGTTTGATCTAACTGGAAAACGAGGCTACGTGACGGGAGCGGGCTCTGGCTTAGGACGCGCCATTGCCATTGGGCTCGCGGAAGCGGGCGCCGCGGTGATGGTGAGTGATATCAATTTCATCGCGGCGCAGGGCACCGTCGCGGAGATTCAGCAGAGTGGGGGGCGGGCGATGGCTCTTCAGAGCAACGTTGCGCGCAAAGCCGAGGTCGAGCAATTGATCCAGGTCACGGACGCACAGTTTGGTGGGCTCGATTTCGCGTTCAACAATGCTGGGATTCTCAAGCTCGTAAAACCCGAAGATTTGAATGAACAAGACTGGCAAGACGAGTTGAATGTCGATCTGACTGGGGTGTTCTTGTGCGCGCAAGCCGCGGGCCGCTACATGATCGCCCACGGCGGTGGGAAGATCATCAATACCGCTTCGATCTCAGGCATGATCGTCAACTCTGGACTGACCTATTCGACGGCGAAAGCGGGAGTGATTCAGCTCACACGAGTGTTGGCGTATCGGTGGGCGAAGCACCGCGTGTTCGTGAACTGTTTCAGTCCTGGATATATTCGCACGGGCATGACGGCCCCGCATCTCACACGGCCAGAAGTGGAACAAGAGATGTTGCGGCAAACGCCATTGCGACGACTTGGTGAGCCTCGTGATCTTGTTGGCGCAGCGATCTTTCTCGCCTCGGCGGCTTCGGACTTTGTGACCGGACAGAATATCGTTGTTGATGGTGGAGTGACGTTGGCTTAGTGTTAAAAAAATAACGGAAAATCTTCTTTTGTTAAATTATTGCCACCTTGGATCTGTTAACTCTCTAATAAGGCTCTTTTTCCCCTTGGCCCCGTCTTTGCTTCGCCCTCATGGAAAGGACCTGATAACGGCAAACCACTCGAAAGGGTGGGACGCAAAGCTACTGGCCTACGTCTAGCGAAGCGCGAGATACGGTCGCAGAGCCGCCGGGCGAACTCAAGCTCATCGAAGCACGGTTTCGCACGGGTGACACAAAGAACAGGGAGGGGCCTGTAATGTCACCGCATAATTCTCCTGCACCACCGCCCATGCCATCCACTATGGCAATTCCTCTCTTATCCGCCGTTATGACCAAGGGGCTGAGTGAGACGGACGCTCCTGATGAGAAGAAATCCTCCTCGTGGGGTGATGTTGCTGTGGCTAGTGGCATTATTGCCCTGCTGCTGGTTCTGCTGATTCCGACCTTGGGCAAACAGGCGATCACGCTGCCGAGCGCGAAGCACAGTTTGATGGAACACTTGCGGTTCACGCGCGCGGGCGCGGTGAATCGTGGCGCGCACTTCCGGGTCACATTTCAAGATCATACCTACGCGATTGAACAGCTCCAGGACAATGATGGTGATGGAGTGTGGACACCAGACGCGGCGTTGCCGTCATGGCGCATCAATTTACCCAACACCGTGACCATTGAAGCTGGAGC
>JABFSC010000513.1 GCA_013140885.1 Deltaproteobacteria bacterium
GCACCCGCTTTTCGCTCGGATGTTGCCACTGATGAAGAAGGCGGCTGGACTCGCCATCGTGGTTGGTGGAATGACAACCCTGTCCCTTTCTGGCGCCTCGTACCTTCGGTCGGAGTCTTCCCCGACTGTTGTTTCCGCCGTGACTGTGAAGCCAGACGAGATCAGCCCGTTGGCGACAGAGCCGCCACCAACCACGACAGCGAAAGCAGACCTCGGCAATCAGGCCCCAGAGAAGCAGCACCCTCGGCGGACACAAGAAAAGTCCGTGCTGGCGAAACCGCCCCTGGTGCCTCCAGCGCGTTCATCGGCCCGCGCTCCGAAGGCGGCCCCACTAACACAAGTCAGTACAGCGAAGCCCGCAACACAAAAAACAAAAAAGAGTAGTACGCCAGTGAAAGAGGAGAAAGTCGCGAAAGGAGCGAAATCCTCCACGGTGAAACCACACGCGGGGAAACCAAAGGTGACAGCTCCGTCGCGACGGCGAGCGACAACACCGACTCACGCGAAAACAGCCACGCGGAAGGTCAACAAGGATCCGTTGTTTGATGAGTGACGGGGACGCTCCCACCTGAAGTGGGGCTGATCGGACGCGAGGGACGACCTCGTTTCCTGGCCACCGCTTGAGCGCCCATTATGAACTGAGAGTGATTTCACCGAACTTGGGCCACCGCCTCCCACGGCCCGATGCGGAATTTTTAGAGGCGGGAGATACAATGTCACAGTTTGATCGCTTGACAGTACCCCGTTCGCGGTATACTGCCAGGCAAGAACAGCTCCACGATTTTTTGCAAGGAAAGGGGGATCATAGTGAAAAAGAGAAATCTGTATTCATTCGTTATGCTCTCAACGTGCGCCTTACTGTTCGCCACCGGAAATATCGCAAAAGGGGATGACCGCGAACTGTGCATGGAGGTGACCTCCGCCGTCACCAACATCAAGCATACGTTGACCTTGAGTTACAGTGGACTACGAGACGGTCATGTGCTCCTCTACGGTGACGGTTGTTACGTTATCCCAGCAGGGAACGGCAATGCGGAGTCCGCGGATTGTTTACCTCTCTTTGGGAGTGGTGTCCTCCATGAAGATAAACTCGAGGTCGTCGTGCATGGCACCGAAACACAGGCCGACTTCGGCAAGAATATCTTTACCACCAGCCAGACCCACATCTGGCTGAATCTGACCACGTTGGTTGGCACGTGGACGGCTGAATCGCTCACGCTCATTGAAGGTGGCGACCCGAAGGGACATCAGCAATTCGACAAGGGCGCGGCAAAAGCGCTTCCCTGTCTCCCTGTCACTAACGCGGCGAAAGAGGCGGACCGACGGTTTAAGGAGCTGATCAAGAGGCTTGATGCGCAATAATGCGAAAATGTAGAGACTGAGGCCAGTGGAGCTGTTCTCTTCGCTTGTCCCCAGTCTCGCTTTCGCCCCTCCAATTTTATGAGGCGTACGCCTCCTTCGTCACCACCACCCCACTCCCACGCAGCATTGGTGAGCCGTCGATAGCACACACAGCGGAAGCACCAGGAATCTGACGCTGCTCCGCGCGGCCCGTGACTTGAAAGACCGCTTCGGCGATATGGCCCATGCCGTGGAGTCGTCCCTCGCTCAGGCTCCCGCCGAACGTGTTCACTGGCAGTTCTCCCGCCAACGCGATGCGCCCGTCTTGGATGAATTGATACGCCTCGCCTTCCTTGCAGAATCCCGCCGCTTCTAGCCAGTACAGCGTCGACGGGCTGAAGCCGTCGTACAACTGCGCGGCATCCATATCCTGCGGTCCTAGTCCCGATGACGCCCACAGTTTTTTCGCCAACGACGAGCCGCAAGCCATGTAGTCATCAAGCGCGTAATGAAACAACGTGCGCCGTGGGCTCGTGTTCTGCCCATACCCCGCGATGTACGCCGGCGGGTTGCGCAGGTCGCGCGCTCGCTCCGCCGTGGTGAGCACCAAGGCCACGCACCCCTCCACGGGAATGTCACAATCGAACAAACACAATGGCTCCGCGATCCAGCGCGACGCCAGGTAATCCTCGTGCGTCATCGGGGTCGTATAAAAGAACGCGCGAGGATTGAGATTGGCGTTACGGCGACTGTTGGTGACAAAGGCGGCGAGATGTTCTCGCCGCGCGCCATACGTGTGCATATAGCGTTGCCACTGCATGGCGTGCCACTGAAAGATGCTGCTGCATCCGTATGGTGCCATGAACTGGGTTTCCCCCGCCGCGCGCGTGCTTGACCAGGCACCGTAGCGTCCGCGTGGCTGGTGCAGCGCGCGCCACACCAGCACATAGTCACACGCGCCCGCGAGCAGCGCGTGCACCGATTCAATCACCGGACTGGCGATCATGCCGGTTTCAATCTGCGCATACCACTGAATGTCGGGGGCGAGCGGCAGGTGGTTCACCAGATACATCACACTGACGATGTCTTCTCCATCGCGACTGCCCGCCCCCTGCGCGGGCATCTCTGGGTAGGTGGCGAGCCCGTCCACCTGTTCTGATCGAACCCCGGCATCGGCCAAGGCGGCACGGCAGGCGTCAATCGCCAACAGGCCCAACGGTTTTTGCGAATGACGAGTGAGCGCGGAATACCCCACGCCGGCGATAGCGGTTTTGCCTCTTCCTGTCCACATGATGTATGCCCTCACACCAGACGAAATTGCGGGAGCGTAATCTCCGCGTTGATGGGTTGAAAGGTGACTTCGACTGCGGCCCCAATCTGGACCGTGGCTTTCGCCGACATGGGGAGATGGGACACCAACAGTAATCGTGGCTGCTCTTCCAGTTCCACGAGGAGGTTGAGGTACGGAATCTCCTGCTCGAATCCGGCGATGTTGGGTTGGTGCATGACGGCATACGAGTAGATGCGGCCCCGCCCGCTCACCGGGACAAAGGCGAGTTGCTGCGACTGGCAGGCGTCACACACCGCGCGTGGCGGGTGGTTGAAATAGGCGCATTCCTGGCAGCGTTGGATGACCAACTGCTGTCGCGCCGCAGCGTCCCAAAACGGTTGGGTCAGCTCGTCAACCGCGGGCAGGGGTTTGGGCTGTTGTTCTTTTGGCATGATACGCTCCTCGCCTCGGTGGAAGTGGATGACTGCCCTGGCCTGATAGCAAATACCACCCCAGGTCGGCAATGGCGTTGCCTGTTCACGCGCTTGCACGCGGGCAGAAATTCGGCTCTAACCCCACTGGAGAAAGGAAATGCCTGTGGACTGCCCAGCGTGTGGATTTCGCAATGTGGAGACGACGCCAGCGTGCGAGGAGTGTGGGACCATACTCCCGCATTCTTGCACGGCGTGCGGATTTGCGAATCCACGCCAGAGCAAGTTCTGTGGCGGCTGCGGCACCGCTCTTGTGGCATTCTCGCGGACGGCGACACAGCCGATGGTCAGCGCCGACAGCATACCCGCTCCCGCGCGTGGGGCGGAACGACGGCAGTTGACCATCATGTTCTGCGACCTCGTGGGCTCGACACCATTGTCCGAGAAGCTTGACCCTGAAGCGTTGCGAGAAGTGGTTCGAGCCTTCCAAGAGCACTGCGCGACCAGTGTCCACCGCTTCGAGGGCACTATCGCGCTTTCGTTGGGAGATGGACTTTTGGTCTACTTTGGAGTGCCGGTCGCGCATGAGGATGATGCCTATCGCGCTGTTCGCACGGGGTTGGACATCATCGCGGCGTTATCGCAACTCAACGTTCAGCTTGGAACAAAGCTCCCTGTCCTTTCGATTGATCCCTTACGCGTCCGTATTGGGATTCACACGGGGCTGGTCGTGGCGGAAGAGAAGATCGGATGGGAAGGTCGCGACCTCCTCGAAGCGGTGGGGGAAACTCCCGCGCTGGCCATGCGTCTGCAGAGCCTCGCTGAACCCAATAGCGTGGTCATCAGCGAGGCCACCGCTCAGCTTGTGAGAGGCTTCTTTGAGTGTCGGGCGCTCGGCGCGGGGCACTTCTCTGGAGGGGCGGAGCCACTCGCCGCCTACCAGGTGGTCAGCGAGAGCGAGGTCCGCAGTCGAATGGATGTGGCCGTGGCACGGGGGCTCACGCCGTTCGTCGGACGACACGCTGTGCTTTCCACACTAGAGTCCTGTTGGCAGCGCGCGCGGCGTGGACATGGACAGGTCGTGCTGCTGAGTGGCGAAGCGGGCATTGGCAAGTCGCGCCTTGTGCAAACGTTGCGCGCGCGGATTGCCAATGCCCCGCACACCTGGATGGAATGTCACTGCGCCTCGTACCATCGCAACAGCCCGCTGTACCCGGCGATTGATCTCTTGTGGCGCGGGTTACAGTTCACCCGTCGTGAGGAACCGGCGCGCCAGTTCGACAAGCTCGAACGGGTCTTGGCCGCCTACGGATTCCCACTCGCCGAGGCTGTCCCCGTTTTTGCCACCCTGCTTTCCCTGCCGGTTCCGCGAGAGCGCTACCCGTCACGTGCCACCCCATCACCACGACAGCGCCAACACCTGCTCGAACTGTTACAGCGCTGGCTTCTCAAGGCCGCGGAGCGCGGACCTGTCGTCGGGATCGTGGAGGATCTGCACTGGGCCGATCCTTCCACCTTGGAGGCGCTCTCGCTCTTTCTCGATCAGGTATCGACACAGCCAATCCTGCTGCTGCTGACGTTTCGTTCCGAGTTTCAACCGCCCTGGCCAACAGCCTCGGTGCTGACCCACCTGCGGCTCGATCGACTCCAGCGTGAGGATGCCGAAGCCATCGCCGGGCATCTGATGAAAGATCAGGTGTTGACACCAGAACTCGTGTCCCAGCTCATCGCGCGGGCCGATGGCGTGCCGCTCTTTCTCGAAGAGCTAACAAAAACCGTCATGGCGTCGGTTGAGTCCGTGGGGCCGCTTATGTCCAGAGGCCCGGAAGAGGCGCGCGAGCGTGCACGGCTCTCGATCCCTATCCCCGCCACGCTCCACGATTCGTTGCGCGCGCGGTTAGACCGATTAGGACCAGCAAAAATCGTGGCGCAACTGGGGGCAACAATTGGGCGGGAGTTTGCTTTTGAGGTCATGCAGGCCGTCTTTGACGGAGACGAGCACACGTTATTGGCGGCCTTGGACATCTTGGTGGCCGCGGAATTGCTTTCTCGGCGAGACGATTTACCTCATGCCACCTACGTCTTCACACACGCGTTGATTCAGGAGGCGGCCTACCAATCGCTGACCAAACGTACCCGGCAGCACTATCACCAACGGATTGCCCATGTGCTCAGCACCGTATTCCCCGATATGGGTGAACGACACCCCGAACTGGTGGCGCATCACTGGACGGAGGCGCGCGATGTGGCACGGGCGGTCTCTTACTGGTATCGAGCGGGGTGTCAGGCGGCGGAACGCTTGGCGCACACGGAAGCCTCGCGCCTCTTTGAGCAAGCGATTGCCTTGCTCCACACCCTGCCGGAAACTGGAGATCGCCTCCAACAAGAACTGGCGGCGCAAACGGCATTAGGAAGATCACTGATTGTCACGCGGGGCTATGGAGCACCGGAAGTGGAAGCGTGCTACCGCCGCGCCTTGGTGCTCTGTCGCGCCGCGGGGGAGACCTCACACCAGATGCAAGCGGCCTTGGGCATGGCGGCGTTCTCTTTCATGCGCGCCGAACTGCGCACGGTGCGGGATCTGGGAGAGCGAGAGTTGGCGACGTCGCAGCGAGAGGAGCCTCGTGGGCGGCGACTGCAAGTGCACTGGGCACTTGGGCAAGCGTGCTTTCACCAAGGCGAGTTCACCGCGGCCTATGCGCATCTGTCCCAGGGATTGCCACTCTATACGCGGCAACAGTCTCGCGCGCACGTCGTGCAAGACCCTGGGGTGATGGTGCTGTCCTACCTGTCGCTGACGGACCTCTGCCTGGGGTATCCCGATCGCGCGGTTCAACACTGCCACGAGATGCTCGCCCTCGCGCGTTCCTTGCGGCATCGCTTCAGCCTCGCGATCGCGTTGAATGTCGCGGCGACCGTCCACGCGTTATGCGGCACCTGGACAGTGGCGTATGCGCTGGTCGATGAGGGACTCGTCTTGTGTGAAGAGCAAGGGTTCCCGGTCTGGCTCGCGTATGGCCAGATCATGCACGGATGGATGGGAGCGCAGCGCGGGGATGGGGAACACGCGCTCGGAGAGCTTCAACGCGGGATCGTCGCATGGGAACAGACTGGCGCGCGAGTGATGCGGTCCTTTTTCCTCTCACTGAAAGGGCAAGCCTGCCGCAAGCTCGGACGCACGGCGGACGGACTCCTCGCGGTCGAGGAAGCGCTGGCCACCGTTGCCCACGGGGATGAGCAGTTCTGTACCGCCGAGTTGTGGCGTTTGCGGGGCGAGTTCGTGTTGCGGATGGATGCGTATCGGTTCACGCCAGACAGCACGCGACAGGCGGAAGCCTGTTTCCAGTCCGCGCTGACCATCGCTCGTCGGCAACAGGCCAAGATGCTTGAACTCCGCGCGGCGATTAGTCTCGCGCGGCTGTGGCGCAGTCAGGGACAACATGCCGAGGCGCTCCAGTTGCTCGGCGACGTGTATGGCTGGTTCACTGAAGGATTTGAGACCGAGCCGTTGCAAAGAGCCCGGTCGCTGATTGAATACTTGTCATCGGCTCACGCATGAGGAGCAGCGCGTGAGTGAAAATCCATTCCTGTCTCTTCACTCTTCACTGCGACCTCAGTTGCTTCCGTCAGCGGACCGCGGGATCTCCGATGCCAGGCCAATTTGCGAAAAGACGTAGGGTCCCTCTGGAATGATGGCCACTCGTGCGTCGCGTGGTAGCTCGCGGCAGAGGGTATCAACCGCCTGCTGGGGTTCGACGAACGTCGGTCCCCATAAAT